>JAEYOB010000285.1 GCA_023412175.1 Pseudomonadota bacterium
GCGCTTACCCATCCAGCTTGACCTGCGCCACCGGCAGAAATTGCCGCCTGAGGGAAAAAACGACCCTGGCATGCGCCTCCGCCGCCCTTTGCCCGCCCTGCAAAACACGATAGTTTTGTTGCGTCCCGGATTTCGTGGCAAACTCGGCAGCGCAATGCCAAAGGACGGGGGTTGGCTGCGACGGCCAACCCGATGAGGAGTTTTTATGATGGTGTCTGATCGGGGCGTGGCCGCGGGCCGTCTGGCTGCGGCAAACGCCGCCCTGGCCGCCGGTGATTTGGACGAGGCCGTAACCGAGGCCCGCCGGCTCGCCGAGAGCGGCGGCCCCGGCGAGCGGCAGCAGGCCTTGACCATTCTCGATTCCGTGATCGACGCCTCCGAGCATCATTGCGCGGCTTTGATGGCGCGCGGACGGCTGCGCGCCGAGACCGGGGATCGGATCGGTGCCATCAAGGATGCCGCGTCCGCCGTCACGGCAGCACCTCGCGACGCCGAGGCGAACACCCTGCTCTCCGAACAGATGGCGGCCGTGGGACGGCTCGACGAGGCGGCAATGTTCAGCTACGAGGCGCTGAAGGCCGAGCCGGGCGAGGTCGGCCGTTACGTCCACCTCGCCGTGATGCTGCGTCGGCAGAAGTCCTTCGATGCGGCGGAAGAGTTGCTGCGCACCGCTGCGTCGCTGGCACCTCACGACCCCGATCCGGTGACCATGCACATGGACAGCCTGGTTCAGCTCCGCCGGATGCCGGAGGCCATCACCATAGGCCGGGCGGCCCGGCAGCGTTTTCCCAACGACGCCCGGCTGTTGCGGAAGCTGGGGATCCTGCTCCAGTTGGCGGGGCATGATGCCGAAGCGCTCGCCGTGCTGCAGGATCTCCAACGCATCGCTCCGGCGGACGGCTTCGCCAAGCACATGCTGGAGGCCGCCGCCGGCACCACCCCGGCCAAGGCGGATCCGGAATATGTGCGTCAGGTGTTCGAAGTGCTGGCACCGCGCTACGACGACCTGATGCTTGAGACGCGGGGCTATCGTGCTCCGGCGCTCCTCGCGCAGGCCGTCAAGGCGCATACCGCAGGCCGCGATCTTCGCGTTCTCGAACTGGGTTGCGGAACCGGGCTGTGCGGCTTGATGGTGCGTGACATGGCCGTCACGCTGAAGGGCATCGATCTTTCACCGGACATGGCGGACCTGGCCCTCGCGAGCCGGATCTACGATTCGGTGGACGTGGCGGACGCCGTGGCGGCGATGGCCGGTGATCCTGAGACCTACGACGTGGTGCTGGCGGGCGATACCCTGGCCTATTTCGGTGATTTGGCCCCCCTGCTGCATCAGGTGAAGGCAAGGCTGAAGCCCGGTGGCGTCTTCGCCTTTTCCGTGGAAGCCACTTCCGACGGAACCTCCTGCCGCCTCACCCCGTCCGGCACCTTCGCCCACAGCCGCAACGAGTTGGAGCGCCTTGCCGGCGCCGACGGCTTCAAGGTTCTGCAGATGGCGCCGGAAAGCCTGAAGCTGTTGAACGGCGAGCCCGTGCACGGCGTCATCGCCGTCCTGCAGTCGGCCGCGTGATTTGGGAGTTCTTCTGGTATGCCTTTGAAAGTCAACCTGCGCGCCGGTGAGCGGATCATCATCAACGGTGCGCTCATCAGCGCCGACAGCTCTATCGGGTTGACCATCCACAACAAAGTCACCCTCATGCTCGAGCGCCAGTTGATACGTCCGGACGAAGCGACGACACCGGCGCGGCGGATCTACTATGCGATTCAGAACGCCTACGTCGCCGATCCCGAGGAACATCCGAACTGGCTCGACCAGGCAAATCGCTTCATCGACGATTACGCGGAGGCAACCACCAAGCCGCTGATCCGCAAGAAGGTCGCTGCGATCCGTCTGCATCTGGCGTCCAACGAGTACTACGCGGCCCTGCGTCTGGCGCGCGAGCTGTTTGCCCACGACGACAAGATGCTCGCGCTCGACGATTCGCCCCCCGATGCGTCGGCGGAGGACTGAGGGCATACGGCAGCGGCCGAGCCGACCGCCCATCGGTTCCGGCCACCCGCCCTCTGCATGATCGCGGAATCTCCGGGAACCACAGACGAAGCGCCCCCCTTGGGATTGGCGCCCGACGCTGTTTGCCCACGCCCGCAGCCTGGATCTCGCCGCCTCAAGAACCTTGTGCCCGGCAGCTGGGTGGAGGCCATGCGGGCCTGAATGATGACGATCTGGGGCGCGGCATGATGCCCCGCCACGTGGGATGAAACGGCAACAGCGTTCAGATCAGGATGTTGATGCCGCTGGCTCCGCTGGAATTGCCATTGGCCGAGCCGAACAGCGACACCAGCCAATTGTTTCCCGCAGCCGTCTCGGTGTTGTTCATGTCGGTCTGGTTCAGGAACCGCTTGATGAAAGTCTCGCGGAACTTCGGGTCGCTGAATTTCTTGACGTCGACACGGTCCGTGATCGCGCGGGCCTGGGTCTCCACGGGCTGGATCGCGATCTGCAACGGAAGGCCCAGCGTCGACGTCACCACCTCGCGCAGGATCGGATCGCCGAGGATGCTGTAGGCATCGGTGGAGTTGCCGGCGTACTTCTCGAAGTAGCGGGCCTGGCGGACTGCCAGATTTTCCTCGCCGATCGAATCCTCGAACTTCGCCTTTTTGTAGGCGTTGATCAGGTCGGTCTGGGTGCCGGCGAGGTTCAGACGGTTGAGGCCGCTCTCGCCCAGACGCAACGTTTCCGCCGCCTGCGCGTAGCGCTTGTCGGACAGCCGGTGCATCACGGCGTTCTTGTCGTCCACCTTCTCGGTCAGGATGCGCCGCATCTTGCCGGGATACTGTTCCTCCCCCGACAGGTTCAACGCCTTGGCCAGGAACGTGACCAGACGCGTGTCCTTGAACACGTCGTCCACGTCCTTCAGCTTGGCCACCGCCTTGTTGAAGTAGTCGATGTCCTTCTGGACATTGTTGGACTTCTCGAAGTTCTGCTCGAGTTTGGTGCCGTCGCGGACGTATTTCTGGTACGTCACCAATGACGAGAGAGCCATTTTGCACTCCTCCTACCCTGAAACTACCACCAAATTGCGGCCTGCACAATACGGGGCGCACGGCGGGCGGAAGCGTTGCGGGACGGCGGCGGCTCTCGCACCGCCCCGCCCCCGCTAAGCTATCAGCGCTTCATGCCCAGGGTTTCCTGCAGCATCTCGTCGGATGCACTCACCACCTTGGTATTGGCCGAGTAGGCGCGCTGGGTGACGATCATCTTCGTGAATTCCTGGGCGATGTCGACGTTGGATCCTTCCACCGAACTCACCGCCAGATTGGCGGCCCCATTGGCGCCCGCATCGTCGGCGCGGACGCCGCCCGCCTCGCGGGTCATCGCCAGGGCGTTGCCGGCCACCTTCTGCATAGCGTCCGGGTTGGTCACCTGGATCACCGGAACGCGCGCCAGGACACGGCTGCGGCCGTTGTCGTAGTTGGCGACCACGTCACCCGAGGCCTTGATCTCCAGGTTCTGGAACGCACCGCGGGTGAACCCGTCCTGGGTCTGGGTGTAGGTTTCCAGGTTGGTCCCGTCAAACTGCGTCAGCCCGGCGTCCTTCTCGCCGAACTTGCCGAGGTTGAGTTTGACCGTCTGCGGACCGTTGCCGTAGTTCACCACGAACTCGATGTAGGCGGCATCGCCGGAGTTCTGGCTCGGCGGTGTGGTTGCGGTACCGGAGCCCACGTTGGCGGTGTCCATCGACTTGAGATAGCCGCCGTCGAACTTCAGGTGCACGTGGGCCGGCATGGACCCCGCGGTTACCGTCGTCGTGGGCACGACGCTGGCGTTATCCGCCACCTTGGCCACCAGCTTCAGCCCGGCACCGCTGACCGACGCCGTGACAGGCGAGGTTCCGTCGGCGTTGATCTTTGCCGCGATGCGCTCGGCCAGCGTCTTGGCGTTGGCTTCCGTTCCGTCGGTGGTGTAGGTGATCGTCGGGGAGCCAGCCCAATCCACCGTGTACACGTCACCTACGTTGCCAGCGGGCCCCCCCACGGGAAGATAGATTTCCTCCTTGATGCCCAGTACCGCATCAGGGACATTATTCCAACTGAAAGCCGCAGAGGGGTTGAGTCTAACGTCCATATCATGACCGTCAGTGTCGCCCCGAAGCGTGATGGTGCCGGCCGCAAAACTCGCACCGCCTGGAGCGGCATTGCTATCCGATACCCGGCTCCACAACTGGTGCAATACATTGTCTGGGTTTGTTTCGTCTGCTTCCGACGCCTTGTAAGTGACCGTTTGATTGTTAATTGTCAGAGAATACTCAGTGTTGGCAAAGACCTGTGCAGCGTTAATGGTGATGTCCGTTACCTGCTGAGTGGCTGGCGATCCATTGAGCGCAACGAACGGGGTCCCTATGGCCGTCAAGGGGTCGATGGAACTCGGCAAGGAGCCGCCGGTCACCGCCGACGTGCTGCCCGGAGCGTTGACGGACAGTCGCCAGTCGCCGGCGGCCTGCTGCCGCCAGTTCAACTGCAACTCACGCTCCACGCCGGTATCGTCGATGATCGTGATCGTCTGGGTGTCCAGATTCGCCTTGGTCGGCTTCATCGGCAGGTTGGCCGACAGGTCGATGTTCTGCGTCGCGGTCGGCGTATCGATCAACTGCTGGATGCGAATCGGCTCGATGTTGCCGCGGTTGACACCGCCGGCGGCGTCCAGGCCCCAGCCGTTCAGGTACATGCCGGCGGTGTTCCTCAGGTAACCGAAGCGGTCGAGCGAAAAGTCGCCGGCGCGGGTGTAATAGGGCGTGGACTGGAAATCGACCCCACCCGTATCCTCGGTGCCGCGGCTGACCTGGAAGAAGCCGTTGCCCGACAGCGCCATGTTGGTGGTGCTCTCGGTCTGCGTGATGTTGCCCTGGAGGCTGTTGGTGTAGGCCGGCTTGGCGCGCACACCGCCAGGGCTGTGCACATTGGCGTTGGACAGCGTCACGAGCTGCTGGAACGACGTCTCGACGCGCTTGTAGCCGATCGTCTGCGAATTGGCGATGTTGTCGGACAGGTTGCCCAGCGCACGAGCCTGCGCCGCAAGGCCCGTAACAGCGGTCGTCATCGATCCAAAGACGCTCATGGAACACCCCCGAGTAAAACGGCAGCCACGATCCCGTGGCGAATATCTGCTCCTCGAACAGCAAGCCCCGTGCCAGCCAGCGTATCCCTTGGAAACCTTCAGGTTATGAAGGGTGGGCAGGAACTGCCGACCGGGCCGCGGGGGGCTTTGGCGGTCTTGGGGCGGCAACATTTACCCGGTGGTCGGAAATTCATGGCACAGTGCCGGCATGATGGACGGTCGCGCCCCGATCCTGCCGGCGCGGGAGATCGTCTACGCGACACCCGACCGCCCCGGCCCCGCGGCGGCATGGCAGAGCCTGCCGCACGAGCACCGCTGCGTCTGTAACCGCAGGCCGCTTTCCTATTTTGCTCCGTACGGCGATTGGGGATATATTGCCAACGTCTCAATATCGATTGGATAGGGTCAGCGCACGATGAAAGACATGGTGGATCTGAAACTCACGCCGGGTACCGTGGCTTTCGTGAACGGTGCGGCGATCATGCTGACCCCCGAGGGGCAGCTCAGGGTTTCCGCGGGGGCACAGGTGCTGACGAGCAGCGATCTCCTGTCCAGCGATGCCGAGGCGGACACCCCGACGAAGAAAATCTACTTCGTCCTCCAGTCCATGCTGCTGGATCCCGAGCACAACGACGTCTACCGGAAGGAACTGGACGACTTGCTGTGCGACCGCTCGGAAGCGTCTGAGCTTCCTCCGGTGCTGCGCAGCCTCGCGGTCATGCAGAACCTCGTCGAGCATGGCGAGATCCAGGCGGCGATGGAAGTCTGCCGCCGCCTCATCGACGTGGACAAGGCCATCGTCGAGACGTTCCCGGGCAAGGCCTGAGAAGCGGCTTCCTGAACGCTTGCCAGCGGCCGGCTCCGCGGAAGCGAATTGACCTCCCGCCATCTTCCCGTGTCCTGAGCACAGGAAGATGGCCGCGGAGGAGTGGCATATAAATCAAAATCGGCCACCCATCCGCACCCAGCGGATCGGACCGGTGCATGTCGGCATGGGAAGGCCATTTCCATAGCTGCGCCCGCCCACTTGCGCCATGATGCCGGGCTTCGCCCCAGTGGCGCCGGGACGAATCGCCAAGCGGCCAGAATCACCTACATCAACGACGAAGAACTGGCGCTGCCGATCGCGGCGGCACGGTTGCCGCCGGCGTTGGTGTGCCACCAACCGGCCATCACAGCAGCGCAGCCCCTTCCTCAGCAACGAGGGCAGCCACCATGAACGCGCCTCAGCCATTCCGCCTTCTCGGCCTATCCGGCAGCATCCGCCGCAATTCCTACTGCACGGCCGTGCTCCAAACGCTCAGGGAGAATTTGGCCGGCAAGGCGGACCTGACCATCTTCCAACTGAACGACATCCCTCCCTACGACCCGGACCTCGACAGCGAAAACACCCCGGTGTCCGCGGTGACCATGCGCGACGCCATTGGAGACAGCGACGGACTGATCGTCATCTCGCCGGAATACAACTACGGCATGTCCGGGGTTCTGAAGAACGCGCTCGACTGGGCATCCCGCCCGGCCATGCAGTCGCCGGTCAAGGGCAAGCCGATCCTCATCATGACGGCGTCCCCCGCCTTCACCGGAGGCGTGCGCGCCCAGCACGAAATGCGGGAAACCCTATCCGGGATGCTTGGGCGTGTCGTCGCCCGCCCGCAAGTGGTGATCGCCTCCGTGCACGAGAAGGTCCGCGACGGCCGCCTTGCGGACGCGGCGGTGCTGGCGTTCGCCCTGGCCGCCGTGGACGACCTGCTCGCGGAGATCCGCCTCCTTCGCAAGGCGCAGGATGCTACGGCGTAGCGGGGAGCGAGCACCGCCGTCGTGAGGAGAAGGCCATGACAATGGGCACCGCCCCCCGGTCAGCGGGGCATGCCTCCGAAACGGGTGCGGCACAACCAAATCCAGTACAGCGCCCCGGCGCGGCACCATCAACTTCGCCGCCGGGAATGCCATCGGCAAGTTTGTAGCCTCGAAGAACGCAGCTTCGGCGCGAAGCCGCCGTGCGGCCCCTTGGACCCCATACTTTTCCGTTTCTTGCGGAAAGCCCCTGACCGCACATCCTATCCGGAAGAGGGCTTCCGGAATCGCTTTGAGCCGTAGGCGGGCCGGCCGCGTTCCCTCTCAGAGCACGGTACGGGGGCGAACATGATGAAGGATCCAAAGCAGATCGCCCGGGTGGCTCTGCAGTCAGCCCGGGTCAATGTGGACGTCTACGAAGCTTGCGGATTGATCACGCCGGAGTCCGCCGTCGGTCTGCGCTACAAGATTGCGGTTCAAGCGGGGGACGTGAACGGCGACGACTGTCGGTTCCCGTCCTGTGATTGCTCCTGGCCCGATTGCTCGCGCCAGTGCCGGGAGCGAGCCTCCGAAACGGGACGGGAGACATGAGGCATCTCTGATCACGCCTCCCTGGAAAGCTCCTCACGACAATGGAATGCCCTTCAACTCATTCATCAGCGCTTCCCGCTTCCGCCTTATGTAGTCGGGATACCAACGTGTATAGCTGTCAGACATATTGACAATCGCTGCCCGGTACATCGGCGTGAAATTAGGAGCCGCCACCAGCGCGCCCGCAGCATTGATGATGCTATTTCGCGCCGAAGAAGACATATTGACTTCATTCTTCGACCCTCTCTTCACGTAGAGATCCACAATTTTCTGTGGATTTTTAATGTGAATTCCGGCCCGGTACGCATGGAAGAACAGAACGTTCTCTTCAGCCATCTGCTTTTTGCAGTAAGCTTCAAAATCGGACCACACATCCTTCTTTTTGCACAGCTTTTCAAAATCAGGCTCAAGGCTGCTGTCCAGAGCTTTGATTCTCTGATCGACGGCCGCCCGAATTTCCTTCGGGATCTCATCCCTGATATCGTTCAAAATGGAAAGCAGCATCTTGCTGGCCTTCACAAGACCAGCCTTCCTAGCAGCGTCTGCCTTGTCGAGTTCCTTTACGCGCGCTTCCATGAGCTTGGTCAACTCGACGCCACCGAGAAGAAACGCCTTGTATGCCGAGGCGGCACCCTTGAGGGTCAAGTCATTGATACCGTTGTCCAGTACGGTAAGCGCCTTCGAAATACCCGCGCCGGTCCGGATACCAAGAAAGGTCTTCGACGGTTTTTTTTCCTCCGTCGCCAGTTCATAGGCTTCCTTCGCGGACTTCCAAGCCTTGGAAAATTCACTCATAGATCACCACCCTAAAATACTGTTCTCAGAAATCACTATCATCGCCTTACCGCAATTAACACAGGAAGACTGCTTCAATTCGGAGCGTCACAATACCATAAAATATTTCAGATTTTTACTTGAGTTCCTGGCCGCAGATCATTCCATCAGACCAACATTTCCGACATACCGATCCATTGCGGCGACCCCCGCCTCGGTGAGTTCGATGAACACGCGCCGGCCGTCCTTTTCGTCGGCGATACGGCGCACCAGACCCTGCTCATGCAGATCGGCGATGCGGCGCAGGGCGGTGGTCTGCGCCACTCCCGACGCGATACACAGCGACGAGACGGAAATCCGCCGCCCCTGGAGATGGTTGATCATCAAATCCAGCAGCATGTCCCAGCACGGATCTTCGAACAGACCTTTCGGAAAGAATTTTTCGCGGGCCGCCCGTTTGCGCTGGATCGTCAGAAGGGCGCTGAGCCGATCCGCCGGCTCACCTGCCTTGCCATTCGCTGCGGGTGTCGGGGCCGGCCGGGGCGCAGGGTTGAAAGGCATGACCTGAGCCGACGCAACATCCTCCCGGAGTGCCCGCACCGTCTCGATGAGCGCGAGACCGTGGCGGTATGCCCGCTCGAGCACCTCGTCGCTGCTTTGGGAATTGCGCGCAGTCCGATTGCGATCCTTGAGAACCGCCATGCTGCGGGTCAGCGCACGCTCCACCTGCGCTTCATCGCAGTTGTCCGTCACGACATCCAGGACCTCCAGGCGCATCGCGCGCACCACCTCCTCCGTGCCCGGATTGCGCGCGAACAGGATGCACTGCACGTCGGGATGGGAGCGGCGCAGCCGCTCGATCAACGCAAGCCCGTCGAACCAGGGAGAGCCGCCATCAACAAAGGCGATCTCTACCGATGGATCGGCGTCGAGGATACCCAACGCCGCGATCGCCTCCCCCGCCTCCTGCACGCGGCAGCCGAAACGCAGGCCGCAATCGCGAATCCGCTTTATCGGGGGCGAATCATTTCCGACGATCAGAATGGAGGATTCATTGACCGGAAAACCGGCCGGCACACAAAATTCCGCCACCTGCGTAGCTACAGACCTCTGCATCTCGTCCCACCTTATGCAACTCCGCATTGCCGATGCGCTCGGCAGCGGGTTCCGGTCCTGCGGGGGTGTCGGGTGGCGGCATGCCCCACACCACTAACCCGTACGCGGCCGGACTTTGAGCAATTTATGGTGGGATCATACCCCTATCGGTTTGGTTCTCTTATCAACCGACGTTGATGAATTCTGCGATATCGGTCAGACGGATTATTGTTGCATTTTCATAGCTATCTATCATCCATCCTCGGCGTCGAGAGCGTAACCGATCCCCCTGACGGTCACGATCAGAGAGGCACTGCCACCCTCGTCCCTCATTTTTCGCCGAAGCCTGGTAATGAGCGTATCGACGGTATGCTCGCTGATCGAGGTTGGGTCTCGGTTGCTGATCACATCAAGGAGATATTCCCGGCTGACGGGCTTCGGGCGCATCGCCGCCAGAGCGGCCAGGATGTTGAGTTCACCGGTCGTCAGCGCAAGGTAGGAACCATCGGGCCGGAACAATGCCCTGCGGACGAGATCAAGCTGCCATCCCTTGAAAGTGAGCGGTGCATCGGCCGGTGGCGACTGGGATGGTGCCGGCGTTGTGGATGGGGCGATACGGCGCAGCAGGTTGCGGATCCGGATCAGCAATTCCAGCGGATCGACCGGCTTGGTGACGTAGTCGCCGCCATGCGACAACCCGGCGATGCGGTCTGTGTGGCTGTCCCTGCCCGTGACGAAGATCACCGGGATTTCCCTTCCCAGCCCCAGCGCCTCGGCAAACGCCAAACCGTCACCGTCCGGCAGATTGATGTCGAGAAGCACCAGATCAGGCCGTTCGGCCGCGAGATGCGACGCCAACGCCGTCCCGCTTGTCGCGCGCAGGACGCGCAACCCTTGCCGCTCCAGATATGTGGCGATCAATTCCATGGTTTCGGGCGAATCCTCGACCACGAGCACGGTGCGCCCGACCAGCTCTCCTCCGACGCTCATGGAAGACATATCCTCGCCTCTCCGTTGTCGATCGCCCGCAAGGTGGCAGCCAGCCGGTGACGCAGATTTTCCGCAGCCTCCTGCAGGGATGGCTGCCCCTCCCCGTCCGCATCCGGGCCATTCCCCATCGCGCAAAGCGCAGCGCGCTCCAGCACGCGCGCCTCGGCGGTCAGTTCCTCGAAGCCATAGCTCGCGCCGCTGCCCTTCAACCGGTGCGCCACATGGGCCAGGCGTTCCGGCGAGGCCGACCGGTCGTCGAGCACTTCCAGCACATCGCGGCAGGCCTGAACGAAGGCATTCCGCAACCGCTCCTTATCCGAAGACGGCAGGGCGACCGGCTCAACAGCATTGAGCCCTGCGGGGGCATGGCGAGCGAGCGCATCGAACAGCACTTCCGGATCGACAGGTTTCGGGATGACCTCGTCCACGCCGGCCTCCAGGTATAGTGCGCGATCTTCCGGAGAGGTGTTGGCGGTCACCGAAATGATCGGCACCATGGCCGTGTTCAGGTCCGGCAGCGCACGGATGCAGCGGGTCACTTCCACCCCGTCCATTCCGGGCAGGCGCATGTCCAGCAGCACCACATCGAAGCAGCGCTCGCGGAGGCGGACGAGCGCCTCCTCCCCACTGTCCGCGAAGACGACATGGTGCCGGCCGGGGGCAAGATACTCCTGCAGGATCGCGCGATTCTCTGGCGCGTCCTCCACCACCAGGAGATCGAGGGCAACGGGACTCGGCAGCGCCGCCTGTCCGCTGGCCTGGGGCGCCGGAGGCACCGCCGCGTGGGTCGGCACGCTCACCATGAAGACCGAGCCGCCCCCTACCCGGTCGTGCAGGCCGACCGTTCCCCCCATCAGCCCGATCAGCCCGTTTACGATGGAAAGCCCCAGCCCGGACCCGTCCAATCGGCCACTTTCCCCCTGGTGGAAGGGTTCGAAGATGATGGCACGGGTTGCCCGCGGCACGCCCGGACCGGTGTCGGAGACCGTCAAGACCAGCATCACCCCCTCATCCGTCGGGTGCCCGGCAAGGGCCACGTCCACGCCTCCCCGCTCGGTGAACTTCACGGCATTGCTGATCAGATTCAGCACCACTTGACGCATGCGCAACGGATCGAGCCAGTAGTGGGAAGCGGAGACGTCGGCAATGTCCAGGGTCAGCAGCAGGCCCTTCTCTTCGGCGCTGGGCCGCATCAGGGCAACCGCCCCCTCCATCAGACGAACAACGTCCACCGGCTGCGGCGCCAGCTCGGTCCGGCCGGCCTCCAGCCGTGAAAGCTCCAGAACGGTGTCAAGCATCGTCACCAGATGCCGGCCTGCGGCGTCGGCCACCTGAAGCCGCTCCCGCAACGGCTCGGGCGGCGTTTCACGCAGGATCACCCGCACCATGCCCAGCACAGCGTTCAGGGGCGTCCGCACCTCGTGGCTGAGGTTGGCAAGGAAACGTTCCAGCGTCGCGGATTTGTCGGACAGAGCGCGGGTGCGCTCCTCCACCAGGCGCTCCAGTCCTTCGTTCAGGGCCGACAGTTCCTGGGACAGGTCGCGGACGTTGTCGAGCGCCTTCACCACCCGCCGACCGAGCACCAGCGCGTGCGAGAACATGAACACCAGTGCGCCGTACGGGACAAGGTCGATGCTCTCATAGAAGTGAGCGTACATCAGAGCGTCATGCACCACGGTCGCGAGGAAGGCCAAAGCCCCGATCCCCAGCAGCAGTGCCCCGGAATGGCGCCGCCATGCCGCAACCGCAAGCCGCCACGCGAAATAGAAGGACGACAGGATCAACAGCAGGCTGGCAAGGTCGCGCAGACGCGTGAACACCCTTGGTTCCGTCAGCAGAACCAACGCCACGCCCATGAAGGAAATGGTTGTCAGCAGGTAGCCTACGGAGCGGTGCAGGCATCCGGGAAACAGTTCGCGCAGCAGGAAAAAATAGATTGGGTAAAACAAATAGATCGGCAAATATTCAAGCCGATACGCCCAAACCTCCGGAACAGTGGGGAGGAAAATCCGCAACAGCTCACTCGTGCTGGCCAGCCGCATGGTGCAGGCGATGAGCAGCATCACCAGGAATACCGTCGCAGCCGACACACCGCGTCGAACGAACGCGGTGATGAACAGCGCCATCATTGCAAGCGCCATCAGCGCGCCGGCGTTGGTCATCAATTGACGCTGCCAGGCCTTTGCCAGTTCGCCGTTGCCATCAAGGTACAGGGCCTTGCCGAAACCTCCCTCGAAATGGAAGTGGTTGGAGACCTCTATCGCCAGTTCGACTTCCCGCTGGGCAGCGTGCAGGGTGACAAAGCGCGTGAGGCCGCCCGGTACCTCCGTCGCCGCATCGTGCGCCGGGAAGCCGGTCGCGGCAACGACCCGTCCGCCCACCCATATGCGCATGCTGGAGTAAGGGGGAGGGATCTTCAGGGTCAGTGGCGGTGTGTTACCCGGCAGCAGAATCTTCAACCGATAGGTTGCAACCCCCTCGCCGCCCAGGCGCCGGCCGTCGGGAAGCTCCGTTCCGTTCCAGATCCCCGGCAGCGTGGCGACGGTCCACGTCTCTCCATCCGGCAGCGGTAACTGCATAACGCTTGTGGCACCAGCCAGCCTTCCCCAGGAGACGAGCCACTCGCCGGACAGTTCCACGATCCCGCCTGCCTCCGGATCCCAGACCCGCAGGTCAAGGACGCCATTCTCCGCCACTGGGCGGCTGGCGGCGACGGCCGATCCGCCAACCAGCAGCAGGAGGATCAGCACCCAGACAAATCCACGCCCCCCTTGAGCGGGTCCGATTGTGAAAGGAGGGGGACGGGGAGACCAGGGCACCGGTGCGCGCTTTCTCTAACGGCTGCCGGGCGCGGACAGGGCCGCGTTGAACGGCATGAATCGACCAATAGGGTTACCTATTGAGAGGTAGGAGGCCAAACCAAGCAAGAAAATTCTTAGAAACGTAAACTTTTAGGTCGTGAAGCATCGAGACCGGCCGCAAAAAGTCTGCCCGCGACCAACCGCGTTGAAGCTCCCCCTCCCATTCAAGGAAGAGGAGCTTCGGAGTTACCGGACAAGCCTCGGGTTGCGGGTCCGCACTGGAACGGCGAGCGCATCACCGCGTGTTGACGAGTTGAACCACTCCCTTGCAGACCGAAGAGAACTCCTTGATCAGATCGACGATCTGCTTGGCCGTATAATCGCCTGGAACCTTGACCGGCAGACCGGTGCCGCTCTGATTGGCCCATGGATCAAGTTTTTTCTTGAAGAAATCCGGCTCGGCCTTCAGGTCGTCGATCTTTCTTGCAAAGACGAGCTGCATGGTGATGTCGCGCGCGAGCGTCGGAAACAGCTCGTTGTAGGTCTCCGGGGTCGGCTTGGCCTTGACCTTCGCGACGCCGGCGGCGGCGCGCGCAAGCGCTCCGTTGATATTTTTTTCCCAGTTCTTGAGCATTTTCTCAGCGGTCGACTGATCCTTGCTCGCCTTATCGAACTTCGTCGTATACATGCCGACGGAGGCACTGATGGTCGCTTCCAGCGCATCCAGTTCCTTCATCATGAATTTCAGCGCACGCTCATATGCGGACTTGGCGTCCTTCTCCTCGCGCTTGACGAACTCGTCGTAGATCGACTTTTCCAGGACCGCCACATAGGACTTCTTGGCCTTGGAAAAATCCTTGAGAGCCGCCGCATAACTCTTGACAGCACCCGCACCCGCTTTGGAATCGTCGCTGTTCGTCTTGTCGCACAGATCGAGTGCCGCCTCACAGGACTTCAAGGATTTCGACAGGCCCGTATAGCTGCCGAAGGCATTGAAGATGCCTTTGCTTTCCTTCGGCTTGTGCTTGCCGGTCATGGCTTCGAATTCTTTTTTAACCTTGTCCCAACGCTGATCGTAAGGAGTGTGCGCCATAGCCGCTATCCTTCTATTCCGTATGGTTCAGAATGCTGCCTGGGAAGGGTTTAAAACTGTGGGCTGCAAAACGTTCTCGAGGGCGCGGATCGCCGCGCAATCGCGCTCGAACACCGTCCGGTCGGGATGTGCGAGGTAGACCTTCGCCAAGACCTGCGTCAGATCGAGCGTTGGGGTTATCTGATCGCCGACGCGCGGGACGAGATCGCAGCCGCGGACGCTCTCAAACGGGTCAAGTACACTGAGGTCCGGCAGCGCCTCCACCTGGCCCGACACCAGCACCGGCAGGTAAAGGACCATTGCCTCCGCCAGAAACTGGTAATGGCCGCCCAGAAGCGGGCCGACAACTCCGGCTCCATCGAAGGCATCCACCAGCAGATCCACCTGATCGTGCCCGGTTCCCGCGGCAATGGCCGTGGTGGATCCGGCCGGCCCCATGCCGCGCGCCGCGATCTCCACCAGGGCCGGGCCGCGGCCGGTCATGCGCACCTCCGCATGCGCGGCACCGTCGGTGATCTCAAGGACGTCCAGCACACGCAGCACGTAAGCCATGAGGGCACGCGCCACGTCCTCGTCGGGCGGCAGGAGGCGGTAATAATCGTAGACGAAGGGCGACCCGTTCAGCGTCCGCTTCGCCGAGCGGAGCACATCGCACACGTAATGCCGGCCACCCCGGCTGACCGTGTTGACAACGTATTCCTCGCCATCGAGGTAAGTCTGCAGCAGCACCCGTTCGTTAGCCGAACCGCAGAAATCCCGGCTCTTCAGGATGCTGTCCACGGCGGTGCGAAGTTCGGCAGGACGGTTGCAGAAATAGACGTGATCGGTCGATGCGCTGGCCAGCGGCTTCGCCACCACCGGCCAGCCAGTGTGCGCCGCCCAAGCTCCCGCTTCCGCGGCGTTCGCAACCATGGTTTGCCGCGCGGTCAGCAGGCCGGCGGCAGCCAGCCGCTCGATCATCATGTACTTGTTGCGCCGGGCGGCGGTCAGCTTGGGGCTGTTGCCCGGCGTTCCCAACGCATTGCTCAACGCATCGGTCAGTTCAACGGCGGACTCATTGCCGGGCAACACGAACGCAGGCTCCATCGGACGGACCCGCTCAACCAGCGCCGAGAGATCGCCATTGTGGGCGATGTGCTCGGCGAAGTCGTCCGCCCGATAGCCGCGCAGCAGCGACGGCGCGAGGTCGGGGCTGCTCTGAACGGCCACCACGCGGTATCCACGCGCCCGCAGGCGGGGCGCCAGCAGCACGCCGGTGGAATAGGGATCGACAACGACGGCGGTCTTCAAAAGGCGGTCTCCATGGATGAAACCTGCGTCACCGACGCTCCGGTCATGGGGCGCACGTAAGTGACGCAGGGAGCAGCCCCGTCCAGATCCACGGCCACGCCGATCCATCCGGCATCGAGGACCGCCCTCTGCCCATCGATGTCCGACACGGCAAGGACGCGCTCGGTGCCCGGCACCCAGGTTGGCGGCGCCGTATGCATGTCGCGATGGACCAGATAGCGAAGGCGACCGCTGTGCATGACCAGAACGCGTCGCACGGCGAACCCTGCATTCAGCAGGTTCGCGAGGCTGATCGGGTTGGACAGCGCCACCCGCGAAAACAGGTGCGGACGCCCGGCCCCCAGGGCAAAGAGCGCACGCATGGACACCAGGAGCGGCTGAAGCCCATTGCCGCGGAAGTCCGGGTGGACCATGCAACTCGCGATGTGCGCGGTGGACAGCAGCTTCGGCTGGGGATGCGGCAGATCGTCCACGAACGCGGGCATGCCGGGACGGGGCAGCCCGACCACGGCGCACGCCACCAGCCGGCCTTCGGCCTCCAGCCCGAGCGTGACACCACGTTCGCCCAGATGCTGGGCAGCGAACTCCGGAGTCTCGGGGAAATAGGCGTCGATGTCGGGAAGCTGGCCGAAGATGAACGCGCGGAATTCCTCCAACGCGGACAGATCGTCGTGACCAAGAAAGCGCAGGCGATAGGGAATCCGGACCGGCCTGCCGCGCTGAACGCGGAGTATGCCCGCATGAACCGTTTGTTCAGGCGAGAGGAAGACCGACATATCAGGTCTCCTGCACGATTTCGGCGATGTTCAGCAGGCGCATCGGCGGATACAGGTCCAGCCGCTTGGCCGCCCCGATGCGCAGCAGCAGGGAAAAGCGGTTCAGCGTCTCTACCGGAATGGCATCGGCGGGCTTGGCGCCGGACAGGATTTCGACCGCCTTCATGCCGGCGAAGCGGCCAACGTTCACCGCCGGGCTAACCAGCCCCATCAGCAGGTTCGCCCGCCGGATCGGCAGTTCGGTGGAGCAGAAGGTGGCGAGGTTGTGGTTGAGCGCCTGTTCGGCGACAACCGCGTTGTTGTTGGAGGCGACCAGTGTGTCCGGTCCGATGTAGATCAGTTCCGCTCCGGCCCGTGCGACGTCGGCGATCACGTCGGGAATGGCCGCGGCAATGGGCGCGCCGGCAGCGTCACGCGGCAGCGGCGCGTCCAGCAGTTCGACCCCCTGGCGTGGCGCCTCCTCCCTCAACTCGCGGACCACGGCGACCATGTTGTCTTCGGCCGGGTTGTAGATGGCGGCAATCTTCTTCCAGCGCCGGTACGACATCATGGTCTTGAGCTGCACCGACACCGGCGCAATGTGCCGCGTACCGGTCACCGGGCGCCCCGTGCGGTCGAGCGAACGGACGATGCGCGAGGCCACCGGGTCGGTGACCGACGTGAACACCACCGGCACGTCCGTGAGGAAGCGCTCCGGGTTCTGATCATCGTAGCGTCCGACCACCCCCAGCGTCAGCGGCGTGAAGACGGTCACCACCAGATCCGGCTTGGCGGCGCGGATCTCCGGCAGCAGCGACGGCAAGTCGGACGCCTTCGGTATCTCGCGCACGTCGATCGTCGCGGTCAGCCCGCTGGATTCGATGTAGTCGCGCAGGCCCAGCACGTCGCCGATGTCCTTGCGCGGCGTCAGCACGACGATGCGCGCGCCCTTGCCTTTGGCCGCCGGCTTTGCGGTCTGGGCGAAACCGGGTGCGACCGATGCCACAAGGGCGCCGGTGGCGCCGGCCAGGACGGATCGACGGGACGGGCTCATGCGGGAGTCCTCTGCGGAAGGTCTGCGGGGGGCGGCCGGAAGACCGCGCTCAGCAGGAGCTGGACGGCAACACACAGCGCGAGCACGACACCGATGCCCTTGAGCGCGCCGGCATAGCCGTACTGGGCAAGGAACAGGCCGGCCAGGAACGGCGCAACCACCGAGCCCAGCCGCTCGATGAGGCGGAACATTCCGATCACCGTTGTTTCGCCCAACGCGGCGCGTTCGTTCACGCAGACGTCCGCCAGCATCGCCAGCTGGGGCGCGTTGAGCAGGGCATGCGCGAAACCGAGAAGCGCCACCCCCATCAACGCCATGGCGAGCGAGCCCGGAAGCGACAGCACATAGGCCGCTCCGGCGGCGAGGAGTCCGCCCAGCACCAGGAACGCCGTCCGTTGGCCCGAGCGGTCGGACAGCTTTGCCGCTATGGGCGATACGACGATCATCAGCAGCCAGTAGATCAGCAGGACGCGGCCGATCCACGACTGGCTGATGCCCTGGTCGTCGAGCGCCAGCGGCAGCAGGAAGAACAGCAACGCCGTCAGGCCCAGTTTCGCCGGCACGGCGCTGAACAGGGCCAGCCCGACGAAGCGCGGGTTGCGCAGGCACAGGATCGCATCCGCCAAGCGCAGACGGCGGCTGTGGGTCGTTGTTCCCCGCATGCTGGGCAGGACGCGCCAGGCCATGAAGGCAGCCAGCAGGGCCAGTCCGGCGGAGATCAGGAAGGTTGCGCGGAACCCGACCTGCCCGGCGATGATGCCGCCGATGGCGGGGCCGCACACGCCGGCGCTGAGAATGCCGCCGGCGTACATGGCGATGGCCTGCGCCCGCTGCTTCGGGTCGGTGGCGTCGATGACGAACCCCTGGGCGGCGATGAAGACGCTGGCGTAACCTATGGCGGTGAGGCAGCGGGCGATGATGAGCTGGACCAGATCGGTCGCCAGCCCGGAACCGAGCAGCCCGAGGAAGGACATCAAGGCACCGCCGAGGAAGACCACGCGCCGCCCGCGCCGTTCCGACACGCTGCCCGCGATCGGCTGGCTGACCGCCCACAGCAACATGAAAAGGGCGATCGGCGCGCCAATGACCAGCTCCATGGTCAGGCCGGGGATCGGCTCGAACAGCGACTTGATGTAGACGGACAGAAAAGTGCGTGTCAGTTCCTCCGCCATGGCGAAGATGAAGATCGCGAAACGCAGTTCCACCACCCGCTGCAACATGCTGGCCCGGTCCGTGGCAGGCGCTGCCGCGGCGGCGTCTGGGGCGCGGTGATGGATGCTGTCCAGGGCCCAGTCGATGGCACGGCCCAGATTGCCCACCTCATCGCGGCTGCGCATGTTGACGCGTGCGCTGAGGTTCCCCGCGCCCACCTGCCGGATCACCTCGGATACCCGCCGCAGCGGGGCTCCGACGGATGACCCGACGACCAGAAAAAGGATTTCCACGTTCAGCAAGATGGCGACGATGAGCACCGAGCCGAGATCGAAGACGATCTCGTTCAGCGCTGCCTCGACATGGCCGGCACTCATGCCGACGTGCAGAACGGCAAGGGTCTTGCCGTCCTGCTCCACCGGCAGCACGGTGTCGATGAACGCGGGCGGCCTGCCGTCCGCCGCGTCGCCGTTCACGGTGAGGCGATCACCGGAACGCGCCGCGTCGACCCCAGCGAAGGCATGCAACCGGTCACCAATCGCCAAAGCCAGATACTTCACGTCCGGGTTGGCGGCAAGCGCGTCGGCCAGCAGTTCATCCACGCCGACCAGCTTCTCGACCTCGATGCCGACCGACACCGCGCGGTCGAGTTGAGCGACGACGTAGCTGCCGACGATCTCCGCCTTGCGCCCCAGTTCGGGTTCGACCAGGGGCCGGAAGAGCGCGTTGAAATTGGTGGTCTGCACCGCCAGGCTGATCAGCATCAGCACGGAGACGAGGCCGGTCAGCAACCAGTTCAGGCGCTTGATGAAGGAGAGTTCCATCAGACGGTCTCCACTGGCCGTGTTGCGTTTGCGTCCAGCCGCTGCATTTCCGCCACGCGCGCAACAAAAGGCTCCAGGCCCGGCGCGATGGCCGCCACCCCCGGCGGCACGACCGGCGTCTCGCCGCGTCCCAGGGCATCGACACAGTCCGTCGCCTCGCGCAGGCCCCGCTGGATCGGGCGCAGCACGAGCCAGACAACCAGCATGGTGACCAGCAGGCAGGTGACGAGGTTGATTCCACCGGACAGAACCAGATCCGGAATGGTGCCGCGAATGCCGGCACGCACTTCGCTCACGGAATAGGTCAGGCCGACGCCGCCCGCCATGCCGCCGAAGGCATTGCGGATGCCTAGCAGAAGCGCTTGCGAATCGCCGGTGACGACCTTCGATACCCGATCCGTCTTGCTGTCGTTGTCGAACGCAGTCTTCCAGGCAGCCGGCAAGGCCCCCGCCGGCGCGCCGCGGCCCGCCGAGGCCAGGATCTCGCCGGCATTGTTGAACAGGATGAGCCCGGTGATCCGGCTGTCCCGCGACAGGGCGCGCTGGGTCAGCGCCTCGAGGTTGCGCAACGAATTGAGCGCGACCCCCAGGCTGACCGCGCTCTCCACCTCCCCCGCCAGTCCACGCAGGGCAACGGTGAAGCGAGACGCCACTGTGTCCTCGACCATCCGCTCCATCCTCAGATAGGAGAGCGCAGCGGCCGAGATCAGCGCAAAGCACAGCGCAACTTGCAGCAGCAGAATGATTTTGGTCGTGAGGGTCAGGCGCATGGCTTACGGTCGGCTGGAGACCGCAATACCTTACGCGCATCCTCCCCGGAACCGACCTCCAGACGGATCCAGTCTGGAGAAGACCTGTGCCACATGCCTCCGCTGCGGCACGGGCATCCATCAGATATTATGAATATCAGCAATACCAATCATGCCAAGCAGTCCCTCGTCCGCGCCACACCCACGCGTGCACCGACAAGCCGCACACATCGTCCTCAGAGTACATTTTATCTATTTTGTCATATAATTTTCGTAATCACGTAGGATAATAATGGATATTTGTCGCCTCTATTTTGGATCATAATTCGATCCACTCCGCTATACTCCGCGTGGTAATCCATTTGCATAATGGATCAAGGATCCCAACGGGAGGGGTGCTGCGATGCGTATCGAGATGGAACGACCCTTGGCGTGGCCGGTCCGACCGGTCCAGACCAGCGCCGACCTTCATGTCTCCGGTGCATCCATATTGATCGCCTGCCCCGATCGGGCTCTTGGCGACAGCATACGCGCCAGTTTCGAGCGCAATGGGCATCACATTCATGCAACCCACGACGCGATCGCGGCGCTCGATACGCTGGAGGCCGACGCAAGCATCGGCATTGTCGTGGTGCAGTCGGCGCCGCCTCACTTCGACGGGTTGGCCTTGGTCGAGCGGATGCGCCGCAGCACGCCCCGCTCCCTGCAGTTCGTCGTCGTCGCAACATCGGCCAGCCCGCGGGACGTTGTCCGTGCCATGCATCTTCAGGTCGCGGATTTCGTCAACGACCCGGAGGATGGCAGCCAACTGCATGGAGCCCTGGCTCGCGCGCTTTCCGCCCGTCAGGATGCTTCTCCCCAATTCCCGGTGCAAAGGCGCATGGAACGCCCCGCATCGGCACCGGATCTGCGGCACATCGAGGTCCTGGAAGACGCCTATCAGCATGGCCTTGCACTCGTTGCAGCGGTGAAAGCCCTGCGCGAGGGTCAACCGGCCACAATGCCTCCGTCCATCGCCCCGCCGCCGGCAAAGGCGGAATCGGCCGGCAGGAACCGCGAGGAGAGCCGCCGGTTGGAAATCCTTCGCGAACTGCAGCAGTCGCGCGCCGCCCGCGACAAGTTCTTCCCGAAGGACCTGTTCGAGGATCCGTGCTGGGACATGCTGCTGGACCTGATGATGAATCACTTGCGCGGCCGACGGATCTCCGTCTCATCGTTGTGCGTCGCCTCGGGCGTCGCCCAGACCACCGCACTGCGCCGGATCTCGGAGTTGAACGACCGCGGGCTGGTGCGGCGCGTCGCCGACGAACGTGACGGGCGGCGCGTCTTCGTTGAACTGACCGAGCAGGGCATCGCCGCCTTGTCGAGCTACATTGAACACATCCAATCCCTGTCCTGACCGGGAGATATTCACCAACCCGCCGCAGACTGCTTCAATGGGGACTCGTTCGGGATCGACATTCTGCGGGCAAAGCGGCAACCATCGCTTTCGTCGCAGGACCGCGGAGATCCGATGAGCGATCAGAAACTCAAGGATGTGATCGTCCTCTCATCGCCGACCAACGGCGGGGATCTTGGCAGCGCCTTGCCAAACCGGCCGGCCATGCCGAGCGAGGAACTGGACCGTCAGCGGCTCGCCGAGCGCCTGCGCACGCAGGGCTGGAGCTATCGCCGCATCGCAGACGAACTCCAGGTCTCATACATCCTCGTATCCCGCTGGCTCGGTGGCGATGCCTCTGTCCCTCGCAGCGGGCGCCAGCAGACGGCGGTTGCATCGACCGAGCCCTCCCTCCCTCCCCCCTCTTCCC
>JAEYOB010000310.1 GCA_023412175.1 Pseudomonadota bacterium
CCCCACCCCCGCGCCCGTCCGTTTCCCCGCCCGACCGGGCATGCTCCGGGAACCTGCCCCCACCGGCTGTGTTGCTCCTTGGCTGGGCAAGCGGAGACGGGCATGACGCAGTGGCTGGTCGATGTTATGCATTCCATGGGGTATGTGGGGATCTTCCTGCTCCTCGTGCTCGCCCGCGTCGTGCCGCCGATCCCCGCCGAGACCGTGATCCCGCTGGCCGGGCTGGGCGCCGCCACCGGCGAGTACAACCTGTTCGCCATCGCCATCGCCGGCGGGCTGGGATCGCTGGCCGGCCAGCTCGTCTGGTACCTGCCGAGCCGGCTGCTGCCGCCGGACCGGCTGGAGCGCTTCCTCAAGCGTTACGGCCACTGGCTGACCGTCCGGCCGAAACAGGTGAAGCGCGCGACCCGATGGTTCGGCAAGCGCGGCGACCTCGCCGTGCTGTTCTGCCAGCCGATCCCCGGCCTGCGCACGCTGATCTCCATCCCCGCCGGCGCCTGCCGCATGCCGCTCTGGCGCTACAGCCTGGCCTCGGGGGGCGGGTCGATCCTGTGGACGCTGGCGCTGGCGTGGAGCGGCTACATGCTCTCGACCTGGCCGCGCATCACCGACATGGTGGGGTGGTTCACCGTCGGGCTGGTGGTGGTGCTGGTCGGGATCTACGTGGTGCGTCTGATCCTGCACTTCCACGCGCTGCGCGGCGGCGAGCTGTTCACCACCCGGCCGACACAATGCCCGTGAAGGCGGTTCCCAGCGCCCACACCCCGAAACACGCCAGACCGACGCCCGTGCAGTGGTTGAGCAGCGTCAGCCCCTGATCGGTGATGCGGTGGCGCACCGCCGCCACGCCGAGCGACAGCGCCAGCCACCAGCTCGACGCCCCCAGGAACACGCCCAGCACCATGCTGGCGGCGTCGAACGTGCCGAGGTTGGCGCCCAGCCCGAAGCCGGCGAACACCGCGATGAAGGCGAGGATGGTCGCCGGGTTGGTCAGCGTCAGCGACAGCCCGGTGATGAAGCCGGCGATGGCCGTGCGGCTGTCCGGCACCCTAGCGACTTCCTGCTCCTCGGCGGCGGGCTTCTGGCGGAAGGTGCGGATCGCCACGGCCAGCATGAAGATGCCGCCGACGATGCGGAACCCGGTCTGGTGCCCCTGCAGGAAGGCCATCGCCGCCGACACGCCGAAGGCGGCGATGGCGCCGTAGACGGTGTCGGCGACCGCCGCGCCGAAACCGGTGGCGAAACCCATGAACGGGCCGTGCTGGATGGTGCGGCGGATGCACAGCAGGCCGATGGGGCCGACCGGCGCTGCGATGGCGATGCCCAGCACATAGCCCTGCAGCAGCACCACCAGCAGTTCCTGGACCACCCACGCCCTCCCGGAAGGAAAAAAGGGGGCGGCGCCGCAGCCGCCGGACCCGCCCCGCGTGATATCCGCCCGCCGGGGGCAAGTCAACGGGCACTCCGCGTACGTTCAACCGCCGCGGCGGCCAAGCGTCCCCGTTCCGTTACCGGTGGTGGAGGGCTTCGGCGCGGTCGGGCTCATCTGAATGGCCGGCTTGATCGCGGCTCCGTCCGCGACAGCTCCCTTGCGGGCAGGATTGGGGGCGCGCATGCGGGCAGTGCGGGAACGTCGGGTGGATCTCACCATCCAGACGAGCGGGCTGGCGGCCAGCGTGGTGGCAGGCGCCATTCTGATGGGGTGGACGATCCAGTCCGGCAACCCGGCCGCCGCGGCGGCGGTGACGGTCTACGGGGCCTCGCTGGTGGCGATGTTCGCCTGCTCGACCCTCTACGCCGCCGTGCAGGCGCCCCGGCCGAAGGCGGTGCTGCGCGTCTTCGACCATTCGGCGATCTTCCTGCTGATCGCCGGCACCTACACGCCGTTCTGCGCGCTGGTGGTCGGCGGCTGGCGCGGGTTCGGGATGCTCGCCGCGGTGTGGCTGGTGGCGGCGCTGGGCATCCTGCTCAAGGTGCTGTTCCGCCGGCGGCCGGAAAGCGTCACCGTGATCCTGTACGTGGCGCTGGGCTGGGTCGGGATCGTCCAGATCGACATCGTGATCGAACGGCTTCCGGCCGGCGCGCTGGCGCTGCTGATGGCCGGCGGGGTGATCTACACCGCCGGCGTGCCGGTGCATCTGCGCGACTCCATCCCCTACAACCAGGCGATCTGGCACGGTTGCGTGCTGGTCGCCGCGGCGTGCCACTATGCCGCGGTGGCGATGGTGCTGGCGGCGGCATAGGCCATCCACCGAAGGTGGCGGGCCGCTTGCGTTGCGCATCGCGGCGAGGCACTTTCGGGAGCAGGGGCTTGGCCGTGGGGCGGCGGTATGGCGGATGGAACGGGCGGCGATGGTGCCCCCGGCACCCGCCGGCTTCACCGCCGGCCCTGTTTTTTCGCCGGAGCGACGATGACATCCAGAACCCAAGGCCAGAACCCAGGGGCGATCGCGGCCGTTCCCGCTTCACCGCTTCGTCTGGGAAAGGATGCCCGCGCATGACCGCCGCCAAGGCCGCCGCCGAGATCCTGGCCCGTGCCCCCGGCCTGCGCCCGCGCGTCGGAATCGTGCTCGGCTCCGGCCTCGGCGGCATCGCCGACCGGGTGGCGGGGGCGGTCGCCATCCCCTACGCCGAGTTGCCCGGCTTCCCGGTGCCGGCGGTGGAGGGGCACGCCGGACGGCTCGTGCTGGGGCGACTGGCCGGCTGCCCGGTCGCCGTCATGCAGGGGCGCGTGCATGCGTACGAGGGCACCGGCTTCGGCGCGCTCAAGGCCGCCATCCGGGCGCTGAAGCTGGCCGGCTGCGAGACGCTGGTGCTGACCTGCGCTGCCGGCTCGCTCGACCCGGCGGTCGGGCCGGGGCGGCTCATGCTGATCGCCGACCACCTGAACCTGTTGGGCGGCAATCCGCTGGTGGGACCCAACGACGATTCCTTCGGCCCGCGTTTCCCCAGCCTCACGGACGCCTGGGATCCCGCCTTGCGGGCGCGGCTGCGCGCAATGGCCGCAGGTTTCGGCATCGACGTGGCGGAGGGCGTTTACGCCGCCTGCCTCGGCCCCAGTTTCGAGACGCCGGCCGAAGTGCGGATGTTGAAGCGACTGGGGGCGGACGCCGTGGGCATGTCCACGGTTCCGGAATGCATCGTGGCGCGGCACTGCGGCCTGCGGGTCGCCGGGGTGGCGGTCATCACCAACCTCGGCGTCGGCCTCAGCGACGAACCGGTGGACCACGACCACACGTTGCGCAATGCTGCCGCGGCGGCGGCCGACCTGGAACGGCTGCTGACCGGATTTCTTGAGGGATGGACCGCAGGGGACGAGGCCCAGCCATGAAACTGCTCGCAGAACTGCAACTCGCCGTCGACGCCGCCAAGGAGGTCAGGACCACCCCCGCGCTGGCGCGGCGGGCCTTGGCGCTCCTCGACCTGACCAGCCTCAACGACGACGACACGGAAAAGAGCGTCGCGGCGCTGTGCAAGCGCGCGGTGACGCCGGTCGGCCCAGTGGCCGCGGTGTGTGTCTGGCCGCGCTTCGTCAAGACGGCGCGCAAGGCGCTGAAGGGCAGCGGCGTGAAGGTCGCCACCGTCATCAACTTCCCGGCTGGCGAGGACGACGCCGCAACCGTTGCCGCCAATACCGGCGCAGCGGTGAAGGCCGGGGCGGACGAGATCGACGTGGTGCTGCCCTACCGCGCCTTCATCGAGGGCGCGCGCACCCTGCCGAACAAGGTGCTGCACGCCTGCCGCGACGCCTGCGGCGACGGCGTGGCGATGAAGGTCATCCTGGAATCGGGCGCCTTCCCCGACCCCGACCTGCTGGCCTGGGCCGGGCGCGACGCCATCGCCGCCGGGGCGGACTTCCTCAAGACCTCCACCGGCAAGACCGCGCCGGCGGCGACGCTGGAGGCGTCGGCGCTGCTGCTGCACACCATCGGACAGACCGGCCGGCCGGTCGGCTTCAAGGCGGCGGGCGGCATCCGCGACGCGGCCGCCGCGGCCTCCTACCTGCATCTGGCCGACGCGCTGATGGGCAAGGGCTGGGCCAAGCCGGAGAGCTTCCGCTTCGGCGCCTCCGGCCTGCTCGATTCGCTGCTGGCCGAACTGGGCGAGGCGCCGGCCGTGCC
>JAEYOB010000232.1 GCA_023412175.1 Pseudomonadota bacterium
CACGTTGACGCCGACCATGCCGACCTTGACGCGGTTGGCGAAGGTGCGGGCCGCCTCGCCGTCGCGGGTGAACACGGCGGTGCCGTTGCCGAAGGCATGGTCGTTGACCAGGCTCAGGGCGTGTTCGAAGTCGCGGGCGCGGACGATGCCGAGGACCGGGCCGAAGATCTCCTCCTGGTAGACGCTCATCGCCGGCGTCACGTGGTCGAACAGGGTGCCGCCCAGGAAGAAGCCGCCGTCCTGTCCGGACGCCTGCCAGTCGCGACCGTCGACCACCGGAACCGCCCCCTCGCCCACGCCGGTGTCGATGTAGTCGTGCACGCGTTGCCAGTGCTGCCGCGTCACCAGCGGTCCCATCTCCACCCCTTCGGCGAGGCCGGAGCCGATCTTCAGCGCCCGCACCCGCGGGGCGAGGCGCTCGATCAGGGCGTCGGCGGTCTCGTCGCCGACCGTCACGGCGATCGAGATCGCCATGCAGCGTTCGCCGGCCGACCCGTAGGCGGCCCCCATCAGCGCATCGACCGCCTGGTCGAGGTCGGCGTCGGGCAGCACGACCATGTGGTTCTTGGCGCCGCCCAGCGCTTGGACGCGCTTACCGGCGGCGGACCCGCGGGTGTAGATGGCCTCGGCGACCGGGGTCGAGCCGACGAAGCTGACGGCCTGCACCTCCGGGTGGTCGAGCAGCGCGTCCACCGCCTCCTTGTCGCCGTTGAGGACGTTGAAGACGCCCGGCGGCAGCCCGGCCTCGGTGAGCAGGCGGGCGAGTTCCAGCCCCAGAGACGGGTCGCGCTCGGACGGCTTCAGCACGAAGGTGTTGCCGCAGGCGATGGCGACCGGGAACATCCACATCGGCACCATGGCCGGGAAGTTGAAGGGCGTGATGCCGACGCACACGCCGAGCGGCTGCCGGAACGAGCAGAGGTCGATCCCGGTGCCGACGTTCTCGGAGAACTCGCCCTTGAGAAGCTGCGGGATGCCGCAGGCGAACTCGACCACCTCAAGGCCGCGGATCAGCTCGCCGTGCGCGTCCGGCAGGGTCTTGCCGTGCTCGCGGGTGATGATCTCGGACAGGCGCCCGGCGTGCTCCTCGATCAGTTCGCGGAAGCGGAACAGGACGCGGGCGCGCTTGAGCGGCGGGGTTTCCGACCATGCGAGGAAGGCGGCGGCGGCGGCGGCCACCGCCCGGTCGACCTCGTCCCGCGAGGCGAGGGCGACGGTGGCGCTCCGCTCGCCGGTCGCCGGATCGTAGACGTCGGCGGAACGGCCCGAGGCTCCCTCCAGGTCGGTCCCGTCGATGTAATGGCCAAGCCTGCGTGCGACCGCGGCGGAGCGCGGGGGGGCAATCACGTCGGACACGCGTTTTCTCCCTTTTATCTTAGCGGTTGATCGGGACTTAGAGCGCCACGCCGAGCAGATCGGCCGCGTTGCGGTAGAGGATCCGTTCCATGTTCTCCGGGCGGATCGGCAGCGTCCTGAACCAGTCGAGATAGCCCTTGACCGGGCAGAACGGGAAGGAGCTGGCGTAGAGGATGCGGTGCGCAAGGAAGCCGTCGGCCGCCTTGACGTACTCTTCCCAGCCCGGCATGCGGGAGAAGTACATGTCCGGCGACAGGTACAGGTTCGGCCGGCGGAAGGCGACGTGCAGGATTTCCGTCACCCACGGCCAGTTGCCGTGCGCGGCGACGACCTTCAGGCTGGGGAAGTCGGCGAGCACGCGGTCGATCAGCACCGGCGACGAATAGCTGAGGTCGGGGCCGGCGGTGCCGCCCGACATCAGGATGACCGGGATGCCGATGTCCTCGCAGTGCGCGTAGATCGGGTAGAGCCGGCGGTCGTCGCTGTACATCGGGACCGGGTAGGCGCCGGGTTCGATGTTGATGGCCTTGAAGCCGCGGGCGACGGCATCGTCGATCTGCCGGATCGCGCGGCGGCGGTCGGTCGGGTCGATCGACGCGGCGCCGATGAAGCGGTGGGGATGGGCCTCGACGATGGCGGCCACGTCGTCGTTCTCGACCGACCCCAGCATGCCGGCGTGCCGGCCGACGACGACGCCGCGGTTGACGCCGGCCTCGTCCATTTCCCGGAGCAGAAGGTCGAGGGACTGTTCCTGGGCGGCGCGCGACGGCTCGAAGCCGACGGTGCGGGTGAAGGCGTCGCGCCGTTCCGAGGCGGCGTACATCAGCGTGGACAGGAAGCCCTTGACCGGCGGGCGGACGCGGAAATCGATGACGGGCATTCCAGCCTCTCCTCAGATGACGTCGTCTGTGCGGGACGTGGTCTCGCCGTAGCGGCGCAGGGCCGGGGCCTTGAGGCCGTCGTACAGCGCCTCTACCCGCGTGTTGATCTGCGCTGTCGAGCGGTCGAACAGGCCGTTGCCCTGCAGGTCGCTCTCCACCAGGAAGGGGCCGAAGCGTTCGACCTCGAACACCCACATGGCCTGGGCGATGCCCAGTTCCTCCAGCCAGTGCACCTCGCGCACGCGCTTGATGCCGCGGCCGAGCAGCGCGCCGGTGCCGTAGCCGACGGTGGTCAGGTAGACCGCGCGGTTCGGGACGAAATGCGTGCGGTAGTCGTCCTCCGACATGCCGCCCTTGCCGATGATCATCCGGCAGCCCGAGATCGGGAACCAGCGCGACAGCCATTGCGAGAAACGGAAGCTGGCGGTGGCGGTGACTGCCCCCACGGTGAAGCTGCCGTCCTCGTTCACGGCGGCGGCGGGCGAGCAGTGGAAGTTGACGTTCGACAGCGACGCGAGGTCCACCGGCGGCGCCTGCCCCTGGTCGAGGATGCGTTTGTAGAGCCCCTCGCGCCCGGTGTAGAGGACGCCACTCAGATAGACGACGGATCCCAGCTCCAGCTTCTGCAGGTCCTCGTCGGTGACCGGAAGCGTCAGGTGCACTTCCTTCAGTCCGCTGCTCATTCCACGCCCTCCCGGCGGTGATGGTCGGTGAACCAGCGCGGGTCGGTGCGGTGTTCGACCGAGCCGTCGGCGTGGATGCGCGCCACCGCGCGGCGGGACGAGAGGCAGAAGGTGTGGACGCTGACCGGCATGCCGCCGGTGTGGGTGTAGGCGACCTCGATGTGGCAATCGACGACCATCGACTTGCCAACGAAGCCCATCGGGCCCATGCCGATGGAGTTACCCAGCTCCTTCAGCTCCATCTCCAGTGCGGCGACCTGCGGGTCGGGGTGGCGGTCGCCGACGGTGCGCAGGCAGGCCGCCTGCTTGCCGATCGCCATGCAGGTGTCCTTGCTGCCGCCGATGCCGATGCCGACGATGGCCGGCTGGCAGGCGAGGCCGCGGCGGCCGAACTGCATCATCGCGTCGAGGAAGAAGCGCTTGATGCCGTCGATGCCGTCGCCGGGGAACAGCATGCGGTAGTCGGTGCCGAACAGCCCGCCCTTGTGCACCGTGGTGATGTCGATCCAGTCGGCGTCCGGCTCGAAGCTGTATTCGATCTCCGGCGCCAGGATGCCGACGTTGTTGTTGTGGTCCTTGCGCGACAGCGGATGCACGCGGTTGGGGCGCAGGGGAACCTCGTGGGTCGCCTGGGCGGTGGCGCGGCGCAGCGCGCGTTCCAGGGCGACGAAGCCCTTGTCCACCCGCGCCTCGTTGCCGGCCTTGACGTAGTAGCGCGGCAGGCCGGTGTCGGCGCACATGGCGCGGCGGTCCTGCTCAGCCACCTCCCAGTTGTCGAGCATCGCCTGGAGGACGAAGCGGCTCAGCTCGTTGGGCTCCGTCTCCAGCATCGCGCGGATGCCGTCGCGGTAGTCGCGCGGGATGTCGATGGCGGCCCGCGCCATCAGGTCCACGCCGACCGATTCGATCAACGCGGCGGATATGGACGGAGGACCCACGTCCTGCGTCATGGTGTCGGGCATGGCGTGTCTACTCCGCAGCCTGGGTGGTCGGGATCAGCGTCTGGCCGGGGCGCACCCGCGTGAACTCGACCGGCGTCGTGGTGGTGGTCAGGGCCGTCCCGTCGAGGCGCACGATCACGTTGCGCGAGTCTTCGAGCGAGCCCGTCTCGGGGAAGTCGGAACGGAAGTGCGCGCCGCGCGAATCCTCACGGGCCAGCGCCGAGGCGGCGATGGCGCGGCTGACCAGGATCTGGCTCGACAGGTTCATCCAGTCGTGCCACGTCAGGTTGAAGGTGCGGTTCGCCTCGGGGATCCCGGTGGCTTCCAGTTCCGCGGCCATGTCGTCGAGCGTCGCCAGGGCGGCGGTCAGGCCACCGGCGTCGCGGACGATGCCGACCTGGTCCCACATCATCTGCAGAAGCCGCTCCCGCAGGCGGTTGAGGTCGCCGGCCGGCTTGCGGAACGGGGTGAGGCAGCGCTCCATCGCCTCCTCCAGCGCCGTGGCGTCGGGCGGGGCGAGTTCCCCCTCGCGCTGGACCCACGGCCCCATCACGTCGCCGGCGATGCCGCCGAACACGGTGGAGTTGGCGACGCCGTTGCCGCCCAGGCGGTTGGCGCCGTGGATCCCGCCGGTGTCCTCGCCGGCGGCGAACAGGCCGGGCAGGTCGGTGGAGGTGTCCGTGCCGAAGACGACGCCGCCCATCATGTAGTGCGCGGTCGGCGTGACCTCGACGAGGCCGCCGGCAAGGTCGAAGCCGACGTCGCGGCAGCGGTCCACCATGCCCTTGAACTCGCGGCGGACCATCGCCTGGTCGAGATGGCGCATGGTGATGTAGAGGCCGCCGTTCGGGCCGGTCTTGCCCTTGCGCATCTCCTCGTACATGCCGCGGCTGACGATGTCGCGCGTCGCCCGCTCGCCGCGCGGGTCGTACTTGTGCATGAAGCGGTTGCCGTCGCCGTCCAGCAGGTGGCCGCCGGCGCCGCGCAGGCCCTCCTCGATGATGGTGCCGGTGATGCGCGTGTGCATCCCGGCCACCAGCCCGGTGGGATGGAACTGCACCATCTCCATGTCCCGCAGCGGCAGGCCGGCGCGCAGCGCCATCGCCATGCCGTCGCAGGTCTTGTCGCCGGACGGCGTGTGGTAGAGGTACATGGACGGCCCGCCGCCGGTCGCCAGCAGCACCGCCTTCGCCCGCACGAACCGGAAGCCGCCGGTGCGCATGTCGATCAGCAGGACGCCGGACAGGCGGGAGCCGTCGGCGCTGCGGATCAGCGCGACGGCGCGATGCTCCTCCAGCCGCTGGATGCCGCGCGCCCAGACCTGCTCGGCCAGCCGGTTGATGATCTCGATGCCGGTCAGCGAGCCCTTGTGGACCGTGCGGTCGAAGGTCTGGCCGGCGAAGGCCTTCTGGTGCAGCGTGCCGTCGGGGTTGCGGTCGAAGAAGCAGCCGAGGTCGTTCTCCAGCTCCAGGATGCGTTCGACCGCGGTGTTCACCAGCCGCCACGCGAGTTCCTGGTTGTTCAGCCACTTGCCCCCTTCGACCGTGTCCATGAAATGGCGCTCGATCGAATCCTTGGGGTTGAGCGCCACGTTGTAGCCGCCCTGCACCATGCGGGTGCAGCCGCATTTGCCGATGAGGCCCTTGACGGCGATGGTGATCCGCAGGTCCGGGGCCGCCTTGTGCGCGTGCAGCGCCGCGAACAGGCCGGCGCCGCCGGAGCCGAGGATCAGGATGTCGGTGTCCATGCGTTCGATGTCAGCCATGGGACGGTGCCCTCCTCAGGCCGCGAGCAGGAGAAAGAGAAGGCCGCTGGCGAGCGCCACGCCGAAGCTCACCGCGATGCGGGTCTTCTGCGCGTTGCTCCAGGGCAGGAATTCCAGCGCCAGCAGCCGCAGGCCCCCGGTCATGTGGACGGCGAGCAGGACGACCAGCACGGTTTCCGCCAGCTTCACCAGCGGGGACGCGCTCCAGGCCAGGAAGCCGTCGAGTGCCGCGCGCTCCACGGCGAGGCCCAGCACCACCAGATGCAGCGGCAGGAACAGCGCGAGGCCGAGGCCCGACAGACGGTGGACCAGGAAGGCCCAGTAGGCCGGGTGGTTGCGGTGTACGACGAGCGTGCGCAAGGCCGTCCTCCTCAGACCAGGGCCGACACGGCGCGGCTGCCCAGCAGCAGCACGGCGAGCGCGAAGGCGACGGCGGCGGCGTCGAGGCTGTGGCCGCGCCACGGCGTCCATTCGCGCAGGATGGCGCGCAGGCCGATGGCGCCATGGATCCCGGCTGCGGCGAAGAACAGGCTGTAGAACGCCCCCCACAGCAGGCTGCCCTGGGTCCGGCCGAGGATCTCCGCCGCGCTCAGGCCGCCGCGGATTGCCACCATGATGGTGACGAGATGGATCAGCAGCAAGGGCGCGAGGACGGCGGCGGTGGCGCGCTGGGCGACGAACAGCCACAGCTCGATCCGGCGGGTGCGCGGGAGCGCGCGGCGCGGGATGCCGGACGCGCTCATAGCTCCCCCTTGATGAGGGCGGTGAACACCTCCTGCTTCAGGCTGCTGATCGCCCGCGACGGGTTCAGGGTGTTGGGGCAATAGCGCGTGCAGCTTCCCTGGCTGTGGCAGGCGTGGCAACCCGCGTCGTCGGCGACCGCCGCCAGATGCCCGGCGCGGTCGGCGTCCCGCTCGTCGTTGACCAGCGTCCAGGCCCGGTTGAGCGCCGCCGGGCCGAGATAGGACGGGTTCCACGCCACCACATCGCAAGCGGCGTAGCAGACCGCGCAGCCGATGCATTCGATGCCGCTGGAGGCGGCCTGGCGGGCCGGATGCTCCGGATCGACCGCCGCGAAGCTGGTCGCGCCGGGCTGGGACGGGGTGAAGCGGCCGTACGCGTCGCGCCATTTGTCGAAGAAGGCGGTCATGTCGGTCGCCAGGTCCTTGATGACCGGCAGGTTGCGCAGCGGCCGCAATTCGAGCCGGCCGTCCTTCGCCACGTGGGAGACGTGGGTGCGGCAGGTCCAGCGCGGCTTGCCGTTCACCATCATGGCGCAGGAGCCGCACATGCCGACCCGGCAGGCGAAGCGGTAGCTGAGGGTCGGGTCGGCGTTCCGCTGGATCCAGCTGACCACGTCCAGCACCGTCTGGCTCTCCAGATGGGGGACGCGGAACGTCTGCAAGCCGCCGTCGGCGTCGCCGCGCCACACGGACACCGTCAATTCCGGCGCCGTCCCGTCCGACGCGGCGTCATGCGGTCTGACCGCTGATGTGGGATCCGGGATCACGAAGCGCTTCCTCCCTCGGTCTGCTGCCCTCGGACTGCTGCGGGTGATGCCTCCTGCCCCACCGTGGGCTGTGCATCGCGCCGGGCAATTCATGTATAAGACATATCAGACATATGATCTGTTGAGCTGGCAAGCGATTTTTTTTTATCGTGAAAAATCATGGCCTTATCCAGGATTTTTATTTGATAAGTTCGCCAAGCAATGTTTTTTCCAACCGATTTGGTTGACGCACCTTTCCGCCTCGTTATACGATCCGGACAAGCTTGGGCGACGCGAGCGCAATGGCGGGGCGGCCAGCCCTCCTCCAAATCCACGGGAGTGACGCGACCATGATCCAATTTAAGCTTCATCTTGCGCCGGTGCGCATGGCCGCTGCGGTGGCCGCCTGCCTCCTGGTGACCCCGGCGATTGCGGCGGAAAAGATCGTCGCCAACGGCGAGGTGGTGCGAATCCAGGAGTATCCGGGTTCGACGCTTCATTTCACGCAGTGGGTCGCGGCCGATAAGGGCTTCTGCAAGGCCCACGGCCTGACCTGCCAGATGGTGCCGATTCCCAGCGGGCCCGTGGCGCTTCAGGCGCTCGCCGCCGGCAGCCTGGACATCAGCTTCGCCTCGACGGAGGTCACGATGCAGGCGGCGTCGCGCGGCAACGACGTCCAACTCATCGTCGGTCACACCCCGACCAACATCTATACTCTCAACGTCCACAAGGACGTGCCGTTGCCCAACAAGGGCAAGGGCTATCCGGCGGTGATGCAGGACCTCAAGGGCCGCAAGGTCGGCGTCACCGTCCGCGGTTCGGGAACGGAGTTGCAGAGCAAGGCCCTGTTCCTGGGCGCCGGCCTTCCCGAAAACGCCGTGACCTACGTGGGCGTCGGTTCGCCGGGCACCGCCTATCCGTCCTTCCTCGCCCGGCAGATCGACGCCGCGATGATGTTCGAGCCGTTTGCGACGATCTGCCGGTTGCAGGGCACCTGCGTCTCGGCGGTGGATCTCGCGGCCGGGGAGGGACCCAGCGACATCTCCTCGCTCAACGGCGCCTTTGAGACCTACGCCGCCCGGCGCGACTACATCGAGAAGAACCCCAAGGTGATCGGCGCCTTCATCCAGGCCATGGAGGAAGCGACGGCCTGGGTCAAGGACCCGGCTAACGGCGAGGAACTGCTGGCCGTCGTCAAGGCGCACTACAAGCTGGGCGAGGACATCGCGGACGGGGAAAAGGTCCTCCGCGAGCTGGTACGCACCGGCGCCCCGCTCTATGACACGCGGATCGACCGCAAGGCGGTGAAGGCCTTCTCCGACTACCTGATCAAGAACGGGCTGATCACCAAGCCGGTCGACCCCGCAACCTTCGTCTACGCCAAGGCGCCCTGACCATGCGGGCGATCACCAACATGACCAACGGACCGGGCCAACGGGCGGGAGCCCTGATCCACCCGATCCCCGCGCCGTCGCCGTCGGATTGCGCCCCCAGCATCGAGATCGTCGGCATCGACCATTATTTCGGGCCGGGCGTCCACGCCGTCGCTGATACCTCGCTGAGCGTCGGGCCGGGGGAGTTCGTCTCCATCGTCGGCCCCTCGGGCTGCGGCAAGACCACGGTGCTCAATCTGCTGGCCGGCCTGCTGCCGGTGCAGGCGGGGTCGGTGTCGATCTTCGGCTCCCCGCCGCGCGCCGGCCGCCACGATGTCGCCTACATGCTGGCCCGCGACTGCCTGTTTCCCTGGTTGACCGCCGAGGAGAACGCCGAGTTCGGGGCCGACGTCCGGCATGTCGACCGTACGGTCCGGCGGCAGCGGGTGCAGCGCCTGCTGAAGGCGGTCGGGCTGGAGGGGTTCGAGAAGAGCTATCCGAAGGCGCTGTCGCACGGCATGCGCCAGCGCGTGGCGCTGGCCCGGACCTTCTGCCTGGAATCACCGCTGCTGCTGATGGACGAGCCGTTCGGCGCGCTCGACGCCCAGACCAAGCTGCAACTCGAGGACGTCCTGTTGTCGCTGTGGATGCAGGAGCGGCGGACGGTGGTCTTCATCACCCACGATCTCGCCGAGGCGATCATGCTGTCTGACCGCGTGATCGTGATGAGCAGCCGGCCCGGCCGGATCATCGACGACATCCGGATCGACCTGCCACGGCCCCGTTCGGTGTCGGCGCTCCAGAAGGATCCAGCCTATCACCGGCTGTACAGCCAGATCTGGACGAAACTCGAAGCGGGGTTGCATCCATGAGCGTCAACACGAGCGACGAGCGGTTCCGCCTGTCGGAGGACAGCCTGATCAGCATCGCCCGCTTCGTCTTCCTGGTCATCTTCTTCGGCGCCTGGGAATACGTCGCCCGCATGCGGTACATCGACCCACTGTTCATCGGCATTCCGTCGGAGATCGCCAATTACCTGTGGCTCGGCCTGTTCGTCGATTTCACGCTGATCAAGGACCTGATCTGGACGCTGGGCAGCACCTTCCTGGCCTTCGCCATCGGCAGCGCCGCGGGCATCGCCACCGGCCTAGTGTTCATCAACTGGCCGGCGTTCGAGAAGTTCGTCGATCCGCTGTTCTCCGCGCTGAACGCCTTGCCCCGCATCGCCCTGGCGCCGCTGTTCCTGCTGTGGTTCGGGCTGGGCATCTGGTCGAAGGTGGCGCTGGGCGCCAGCCTGACCTACTTCATCGTGCTCAGCAGCGCCGTGGCCGGCATCCGCGGCACCAACACCGACCACCTCGTCCTCGCCCGCACCATGGGGGCCAGCCAGGGGCAGGTCTTCATCAAGATCACGCTGCCCAGCGCCGTTCCCACCATCTTCTCCGGCCTGCGCCTGGGGCTCATCTACGCGCTGCTCGGGGTGATCGGCGGCGAGATCATCGCCGCGGAGCACGGGCTGGGGCAGCTCCTCTCGTTTCTCGCCGGCAGCTTCCAGATCAGCGGTGTCTTCGCCGTGCTGTTCGTGCTGGCGACCATGGGAACCGGCCTGATCTGGGCCATGAACCGCCTTGAGACCCGCCTGCTGCGGTGGCGGTAATGGGGAAGAATGACATGGAACAATCCACGCGCACCTGGAATGGCCTGACCGAAGCCGTCGAGGCCCGTCGGGAGGCGAACCGCAGCGTCGGCTACGACCTGAGCTACGCCGACGTCCTGGAAATCCTCCGGGTGGTCGACAGCACCCCGAACATCCGGGAACTGAAGCTCACCATCAACGACCTGGACATCGAGGTCGTCCGCGGCGGCAGCGCTCCGGCGCCGATGCCGGCAAGCCCGGCCATGGTGGCCGCCCCGGCCGCGCTGGCCCCGGTGGCCGCTCCCGTGGCGTCCGCCGCTCCCCAGGCC
>JAEYOB010000416.1 GCA_023412175.1 Pseudomonadota bacterium
GCGCTGTTTCCCTTCCAGGGGGAGCGGCAGGTGGAATTCTACGAACTGCGCCTTGCTCCCGGCGCGGGGGAGGACGCGGAGGCGCACGCCGCCGGCACCACCGAAAACCTCCTGGTCGGCCGCGGGACGGTGGAAATCGTCACCGGCGACGGCACGCACCGCCTGGACGAGGGCGACGCCATCCTGTTCGACGCCGACGTCCCGCACGCCTACCGCAACGTCGGCGACGGCGAGGCGGTTCTGTATCTCGTGATGACCTACATCCTATGAGCCGGCATCCTGTGAGCCGGCCGCGGAGCAGAAGGGCCGTGCGCTGAAAGCCGGCCCTCCGTTGCGCCTTACCCCTTCCATTCGGACATATTCCGCCCGCCGCCATGGTTGGGTACACTGATTATTAGTTTACATTCGTTCCTTGATAACAACGCTTCATATATGTAATTCATAAATTATTGACTTTCTTATTTGCGCAATGTCAGCCTGTTCAACACGAAATTACGAGGGATAGCGCCATGCAACGTGTTGGAGCCCGTTTTCGCCGCGCCCTTGTGGTGCTCGCGGCCACAGCCGGCGTGGCGCTTTCCGGCCCGGCGGCCGCGGAGGGCACCCTGCGCATCGCCGAACAGTTCGGCATCGGCTACCTGCCGCTGCACGTCATGCGGCACCAGCAACTGATCGAGAAGCAGGGCAAGGCGCAGGGCCTCGACATCAAGGTCGAGTGGGCGCAGCTTTCCGGCGGCCCGGCGATGAACGACGCGCTGCTGTCGGACAGCATCGACATGGCGTCGGGCGGGGTCGGGCCGCTGCTGACCATCTGGGACCGCACCAAGGGATCGGCCAACGTCAAGGCCATCGGCGCCCTGAACAGCATGCCGCTGTTTCTCACCACCAACAACCCGAACGTCAAGTCGATCAAGGACTTCACCGAAAAGGACAAGATCGCCCTGCCAGCGGTGAAGGTATCGGTGCAGGCGCGCACGCTGCAGATGGCGGCCGAGCAGACCTTCGGCGAAGGCAAGTCCGACGTGATGGACAAGTTCACCGTGTCGCTGCCGCACCCCGACGCCACCGCGGCGCTGCTGTCCGGCGCCTCCGAGATCACCGGCCACCTGTCCAGCCCGCCCTTCCAGTACCAGCAGCTCGAGAATCCGAAGATCCGCAAGGTGCTCAGCTCCTACGACGTGCTGGGCGGGCCGCACACCTTCAACCTGATCTGGGCCAAGGAGTCCTTCAAGACGAAGAACCCCAAGACCTACGCCGCCTTCGTCGCCGCGCTGAAGGAGGCCATGGACCTCATCAACAAGGACCACGCCGCCGCCGCGACGGCCTATCTGGCGATCAACAAGGGGGACCTGGACAAGGGCTTCATCGAGAAGATCCTGAACGACCCCGACATCGGGTTCGGCGTGGCGCCGAAGAACCTCGGCAAGTACGCCGAGTTCATGCACAAGGTCGGCGCCATCAAGAACAAGCCGGCCTCGTGGAAAGACATCTTCTTCACCGAGGTTCACGGCGAGAACGGGAGCTGAGGGCATGCGGATCCTCGGCCGCAGCATGCTCACCGAGCCGGGGCTGGCGACCAACGTCGCCGCCCCCTTCCCGCCCCGTCCGCTGCTGGACGTGTCCGGCGTCACCCTGCAGTACAAGACCCGCCAGCATCTCGTCACCGCCACGTGGCGCGTCGATTTCCAGGTGTTCCCCGCCGAACGGTTCGTGCTGCTGGGACCGTCGGGTTGCGGCAAGTCCTCGCTGCTGAAGGCGGTGGGCGGCTTCCTCGATCCCGTCGAGGGGGCGATCCGCCTGAACGGCCAGGCGGTGACGGGGCCGGGGCCGGAACGCATGATGGTGTTCCAGGAGTTCGACCAGCTCCCACCCTGGAAGACCGTCAAGCAGAACGTCATGTTCCCGCTGCTCGCCAGCGGCAAGGCGTCCCGCCGGGAGGCCGAGGAAAAGGCGCTGGACTGCATCGCCAAGGTCAACCTCGCCAAGTTCGCCGACGCCTACCCGCACATGCTCTCCGGCGGCATGAAGCAGCGCGTCGCCATCGCGCGGGCGATGGCGATGGAGCCGGACATCCTGCTGATGGACGAGCCGTTCGCCGCGCTCGACGCGCTGACCCGGCGGAAGATGCAGGAGGAACTGCTCCAGCTCTGGGATGACGTGCGCTTCACCGTGCTGTTCGTCACCCACTCCATCGAGGAGGCGCTGGTGGTCGGCACCCGCATCCTGGTGCTGTCGCCGCATCCCGGACAGGCCAAGGCGGAGATCAACTGCCACGGCTACGACCATCTTGCGGTCGGCAGCCCGGAGTTTCAGGAATGCGCGACGCGCATCCACACCATGCTGTTCGCCGACCGCATCGAGGAGGACGCCGTCGTCGCCCGTGAGGGCCGCCATGAGTGACGTGTCGCTGCGTCGCGAGCCCCCGATCCGCTCCGAGTACGAGCGCGTGGTCACCGACGCCGGGGTGATCGGCGACGTTGCCCGGCCGCTGTCGCTGTGGGAGCGCATCGCCAGCATCACCGCGCTGCGCCGCCTGATGGTGCTGCTGCTGGTCGCGGCGGTGTGGGAAGGCGTCGCGCTGTGGCAGAACAACCCGCTGATGTTCCCGACCTTCTCCGCCACCGCGGCGGCGTTCTGGGAGGCGGTGGCGCGGGAGAACCTGCTGTCCATGGCGTGGCTGTCCATCGCCACGCTGCTGAAGGGCTACACCATCGGCATCGCGCTGGCGGTGGTGCTGACCACGCTGGCGGTGACCACCCGCATCGGCGACGACCTCCTCTCGACGCTGACGGCGATGTTCAACCCGCTGCCGGCCATCGCGCTGCTGCCCATCGCCATGCTGTGGTTCGGGCTGGGGGGTGCCAGCCTGACCTTCGTCCTGGTGCACGCGGTGCTGTGGCCGGTGGCGCTCAACACCCACGCCGGCTTCACCTCGGTGTCGGAGACGCTGCGCATGGCCGGGCGCAACTACGGCCTCAAGGGGATGCGCTACGTGGTGCAGATCCTGATCCCCGCGGCGTTCCCGTCGATCCTGACCGGCCTCAAGGTGGGCTGGGCGTTCGCGTGGCGCACCCTCATCGCCGCCGAGCTGGTGTTCGGCGTGTCGTCGGGCAAGGGCGGGCTGGGCTGGTTCATCTTCCAGAACCGCAACGAGCTGTACATCGACAAGGTGTTCGCCGGTCTCGTGACCGTCATCCTGATCGGCCTGATCGTCGAGAACGTCGCCTTCCGCTGGCTGGAGGCGCAGACGGTGCGCAAGTGGGGCATGGTGCGCTGATGGCCGAGCCGACGGTGGACGTCCGTCCAGTGCCCTTCCTGGAGAGCCGAACGTTGCTGGACGTGGTGACCTGCATCCAGCGCCACCCGGACAACGCCGGCGGTCACGCCGCCATTACGGGAGAATTATGATGGGGCTGGAGGATTGCCCGTCCCAGAACCCTCCCCCGGCCCGCCGGACCAACCTTTCCTGGCGCAGGAGAGGCCCAACACAGGAGACTCCCATCGTGCGTTTCGACGCAAACCTGACCACCGAGCGACCGACCTTCGTCACCCACCTGGAATGCGCCTACACCGGCGAGCGCTACGAGGCCGACCGGGTGCACAACCTCTCCGCGGCGGGCAAGCCGCTGCTGGTGCGCTACGACCTCGACGGCGTGCGCCGGTCGCTGAGCAAGGAGGCGCTGGCCCGGCGCCCGGCCGACCTCTGGCGCTACCGCGAGCTGCTGCCGGTGCGGCGGGTGCAGGACATCGTCAGCCTCGGCGAGGCGGTGACGCCGCTGGTGCCGCTGCCCCGGCTGGCGGCGAAGCTCGGCGCGGCGGAACTGCTGGTGAAGGACGAGGGGCGGCTGCCCACCGGATCCTTCAAGGCGCGCGGGCTGGTGATGGCGGTGTCCATGGCGAAGGCGCTGGGCATCACCCACATGGCGATGCCGACCAACGGCAACGCCGGCGCGGCGCTGGCCGCCTACGCCAGCCGCTGCGGCATCCGCACCACCATCTTCTGTCCCGAGGACACGCCGGAGGTGAACGTCTCGGAGATCGAACTCCAGGGCGCCACGGTGTACCGGGTCAACGGCCTGATCGACGACTGCGGGAAGATCGTCGGCCAGGGCAAGGTGGAGGCCGGCTGGTTCGACGTCTCCACCCTCAAGGAGCCCTACCGCATCGAGGGCAAGAAGACCATGGGGCTGGAACTGGCCGAGCAACTCGGCTGGGAGGTGCCGGACGTGATCTTCTACCCGACCGGCGGCGGCACCGGGCTGATCGGCATGTGGAAGGCCTTCGCCGAGCTGGAGGCCATCGGCTTCATCGGCTCGAAGCGCCCGCGGATGGTGGCGGTCCAGGCGGCTGGCTGCGCGCCGATGGTCCGCGCCTGGGAGCAGGGCGAGGAACACGCGCCGCGCTGGGAGGACGCGCACACCATCGCCTCGGGCATCCGCGTGCCGCAGGCGGTGGGCGACTTCCTGATCCTGCGCGCGGTGCGCGAGAGCGGCGGCTTCGCCGTCGCCGTGCCGGACGACGCCATCCAGGCGGCGCTCGACGAGGCAGCGCGGGAGGAGGGCTTCCTGCTCTGCCCGGAAGGGGCGGCGACCTACGCGGCCTACAAGCAGGCGCTGGCGGACGGGCGCGTCGGCAAGGACGAGCGGGCGGTGCTGTTCAACTGCGCGACGGGGCTGAAGTACCCGCTGCCGCCGGTGCACCGGACGCTGGACCGGACGCAGCCGATCGATTTCAAGACGTTGTAGGCGGCATGCGGGGAGCGTGCAGGCGCTTGCCGGACGGCCCGGCGGCGGATAGGCAGGCGCCTCTCCTCCCATGCGAATACACCATCGCGCCCCGGCTTCCCGCGTCGGTCGGAGCAAAACATGGTTACCAAGCCGGTATAGTGGAGCAGTGCCCCAGTTGACGCCGATCCCGCCCGCTTAAGATTTCTATGATCGCCCATCGGGCGACCAAAGGGAGGGAAACCATGAATGCCGCTTTCAAAGCTGCGATCTCGTTCGCGGCCGCGTGCCTGGTGCTGCCCGCCGGGGCTCAGGACTTGCCGAAACCGCCGGGCAATCTTGAGAAACTTGAGAACTTCCGGACCACCGGCGAGATGACTGAGATCCCGACGATCGCACAGTCGGGACCGAAGGCCGAAGCAATCAAAAAGACGCTTTCACAAATCAAGCTTCCTCCGAAGTTCAAGATATCCCTTTACGCCATCGTCCCCGACGCCCGGCACATGGCGATCGGCCCGCAGGGCGTGGCGGTGTTTGTCGGAACCCGCAAGACGAAGGTCTACGCGGTGACCGACCGCGACAAGGACCGCGTTGCCGACGAAGTGAAGCTCTTCGCCCCGTCGATCAGCTTCTCGGTTCCCAACGGCGTCTGCTTTTCGAAGGACGGCTTCCTGTTCGTCGCCGAACAGAACCGGGTGCTGATGTTCCCCGCCGCCGAATTCTTCTATGAAGGCGCCGACGTCGCGGCCTTCCAGGTGGTGAAGGGAGGCGAACTCATCCCGAAGGATGAGGAAAGCTACAACCATACCTCCCGGGTTTGCCGCATCGGTCCGGACGACAAGCTCTACGTCACGCTGGGGCAGCCCTTCAACGTCTTCGCACCCGAGAAGATGAACCTTTACAAGAAGGTCGGCATAGGCGGCGTCGTCAGAATGGACCGGGACGGCAAGAACCGCGAAGTGTTTGCCTGGGGCGTCCGGAATTCCGTTGGAATGGACTTCAATCCAAAGGACAAGTCTTTCTGGTTCACGGACAATCAAGTGGACGGGATGGGCGACGACATACCGCCGGGCGAGTTGAACCGGGCGGAGAAGCTCGGCCTCAACTTCGGCTTCCCCTACTATGGCGGCGGCAAGGTTCGCACGACGGAGTACAAGGACCAGCAGGCCCCGACCGACAGCGTGTTCCCCCAGATCGAGATGGATGCACACGCCGCCGATCTCGGCATGACGTTCTACAACGGCGCCCAGTTCCCGGCAAAGTACCGGGGCGGCATCTTCTCGGCGCAGCACGGGTCCTGGAACCGGACGACGCCGGTGGGCGCGCGGATCATGTTCACCAGCCTCAAGCCCGACGGCACCGCCGACAAGACCGAAGTGTTTGCCGAGGGGTGGCTCAACCAGAATGGCGAATATTTGGGACGGCCGGTCGACGTGGCCGTGCTCATCGACGGATCCCTGCTGGTGTCCGACGATCTGGCCGGCGCAATCTACCGGATCTCCTACGAGCAGTGATGCGGACGGCGCCTGAAGGCATCGTCCGCATCACCCTCTCAATCAATGCCATCGCATTGATCTGTCGGGTTTTTACCGGCGGCGCTCGATGGAAACGTTCAAGCGCCGCCGGTATGAAATCACCTCTCGCCAGCAAGCCGATCGCCCCGACGGGGCGATCGGTGGGAAAGGAGCAGAATGCCTGATTTCCGGAGCGCGCTGATCCTGCTCCTCGTTGTCGGCCTTCCGGCGGGCGTCCACGCCGGCGATGCGAAGGCGGGGCGGCAGAAGGCCCTTCAATGCCAGACGTGCCACGGGCTTGACGGGCTGGCGAAGATTCCCGAAGCGCCGAACCTGGCCGGACAGCCGGAGGCATATCTCAGGAAGGCTCTGGCCGACTACAGGTCGGGAGCGCGCAAAAACGACATGATGTCGCTCGTCGCGCCGTCGCTGAGCGACACCGACATAGAAGATCTCGCCTCCTACTTCAGCTCGATCCAGATCGAGGTGAAGCCCCCGTCGTAACCTCGATCCTGTTCCGCAGCACCCCCTCCTCCAGGAACAGCCGCACGGTCTCCGCGGCGTTCCGGCGCATCTCCACCCCGGCCTCGTCGGAGTGGAAGGCGTTGTGCGGCGTGACGACCAGCCGCCCGGCCAGCCACTCCTCCCGCGCCCGCCACGCGTCGAGCAGCGGATGCGCGGTCGGCGGCTCGGTGGGCAGCACGTCCAGTCCGGCCGCCGCCAGATGCCCGCTGCGCAGCGCCGCCCCCAGCCCGTCGAGCCCGTCCAGCAGGTCGCCGCGCGCCGTGTTCACCAGGATGGCGCCCGGCTTGAACCGCTCCAGCCGCGCTGCGTCGATCATCCCGCGCGTCTCGCTGTTCGCCGGGCAGTGCAGCGTCACGATGTCAGCCTGCGCCAGCAGTTCGTCCAGGTGCCGCACGCGGGTGTAGCCGACCGCCTTCTCGTGTCCGGCGGGCTGGTGCGGGTCGTAGCCGAGAATCCGGTAGCCGAAGGACTTCAGCCGGTTGACCACCGCCGTGCCGATCCGCCCCACCCCCACCACGCCGACAGTCGCCACCGACGAGCGCCGCAGGGGCGACAGCGTGTTGGTCTGCCAGCGCGTGGTGTAGCTCCGCGCCCGCGAATCGTGCTCCCACAGC
>JAEYOB010000557.1 GCA_023412175.1 Pseudomonadota bacterium
ATCCAGGAGAGCGTCATCGCCTTCCAGCAGATCGTCGCCGGCACCAACCAGCAGCAGATCGGGTTGGAGCAGGTGATCCAGGCCCTGCAGAACATCCGCGAGGCCAGCACCCAGACCGCCGCCGGCACCCGCCAGCTGGAGGGCGCCGCCGGCAACCTCAACACGCTCGGCCAGGGGCTGGTCGAGGCGGTGCGGAACTACCGCGTGTGAGGCGGACGACCCGAGCCCGGCCATGACCGACATCCGCGAACGCCTGCTCGCCGCCTTCGACCTGGAGCACAAGGACCACCTCGCGGCCATCCGCGCGGCGCTGCGCTCGGCCGACGAGGGGTGGTCCGGCATCGACATGGTGGAGATCCATCGCCGCGCGCACAGCCTGAAGGGAGCGGCGCGCGCCGTCGACCTGCCCGACGTGGAGGCGCTTGCGCACCGTCTGGAATCGGTGTTCACCGCGGTGCAGAAGGGTGCCATCAGCCTTGACGCGCGGGCGCGGGTGCCGGTGCGCCGGGCGCTGGACGCCATCGAGGACTCGGTCGCCTGGGCGACCCGCGGCGGCCCGCCGGTGGAGGTCGCCGATGTGCTCGCCGATCTCGCCCGGCTGACCGGCGACGAGCGCCCGCAGCCCCCCGCCCCCCTGGCTGAGCAGGCGGCCGGACAGGAGGCTGCCGCACCGGCGCACGACCCCGCGGCGCCGGTGCGCACGCTGGTGCGCATCCAGAGCGAGGGGCTGGAGCGGCTGCTGGATACCGCCGCCGCGTTGCTGCCCGAGGTCGAGGGCCATGGCCGCGTCGCCGAGGAACTGCGGGTCCTGCGCCGCGAGTGGAGCGGGATGGCCGATGCGTGGCAACGGTTGCGCCGCACGCTGAACACCGGCACCCGCGACGCCCATTTCACCGCGGCGCTCACCACCTTCGAACGGCGGCTGCGCGCCGCCGGCACCGCGCTCGAATCCGCGCACCGCCAGCACGACCGAAGGCTTTGGGCGTTGCGCCGCTGGGGCGGCGCGCTGCACGACGACGTGCGCCGGCTGCGCATGGTGCCGGCCGAGACGCAGTTCGGCGGGCTCGGCCGGATGATCCGCAGCCTCGGCCGGGGCCAGGGCAAGGACATCGACGCCGACATCCGCGGCCTTGAGGTGGAGGCCGACCGCGTGGTCCTGCAACGCCTCAAGGACCCGGTCATGCATCTGGTGCGCAACGCCGTCAACCACGGCATCGAGACGCCGAAGGAGCGGGCGGCCGCCGGCAAGCCGCCGGACGGCCGCATCCTGTTCGAGGCGTCGGTGGCCGGCGGCCGGCTGCGCGTCCGCATCGAGGACGATGGCCGCGGCATCGACCTCGCCGCCAAACGCGAACGCGCCGGCGCGGACGACGAGTTGCCGGACGACCGCCTGCTGGAGGTGCTGTTCGAACCCGGCTTCACCACCGCCGAGACGGTGACGGAAATCGCCGGGCGGGGCATGGGCCTGCCCATCGCCCGGCGCGAGGTCGCCGGCCTGCAGGGACAGTTCACGCTGGCCCCGCGGCCGGGAGGCGGCACGATCATCCTGATCGAGGTGCCGCTCAGCCTGTCGGGCCAGCGCCTCGTCTTCGTCGAGGCCGGCGGCCAGGTGCTGGCCCTGCCCGCAGCCGACGTGGTGCACCTGCACCGCATCCCGGCCGAGGCCCTGTTCACGCTGGAGGGCAGGACGATGGCGCACCTCGACGGCGGCGACGTGCCGGTGTCCAACCTCGCCACCCTCCTCGGCCTGCCGCCGCCCGACGAAGCGCCGGAACGCCTGCTGCTGGCCGTGGTCCGCAGCGGCGAGCACCGCACCGCGCTGGTGCTGGACGCGCTGGTCGCCACGCGCGACGTGGTGGTCGCCTCGGCCGAGGAAGCCGGGCTCGACCCAGGGCGTTTCATCGGCACGGTGCTGCTGGACGACGGCTCGCCGGCGCTGGTGCTCAACGCCGCGGCGCTGGGCACCACCGAGCCGACCGCCATGCCCGCCCCTCGCGCGCCGCGCCCGTCCACAAAGCCGCGCATCCTTGTCGTGGACGACAGCATCACCACGCGCACCCTGGAAAAAAGCATCCTGGAGGCCCATGGTTACGACGTAACGTTGTGCGTGGACGGCCGCGAGGCGCTGGAACGTCTCGGCACGCTCCGGGTTGACCTGATCGTCAGCGACGTGGAGATGCCGCGCATGGATGGCTTTGCGCTGGTGCAGGCGGTGAAATCCGATCCAAAGCTGGCCGACACGCCGGTCATCCTGGTAACCTCGCGCAGCAGCGACGAAGACCGCGAACGCGGCATGCGGCTGGGTGCCGATGCCTACATCGTCAAATCCCGCTTCGACCAGGATGACCTTCTGGAAAGGATCCGAAGGCTGCTATGACCCCAGCGCGCAAGGTCAGGGTGCTGATCGTCGAGGACTCGCCGGTGGTCCAGCAGTTGCTGGCGCACATCGTCGATGACGACCCGCGGCTCGAAGTGGCGGGGATCGCCTCCTCGGGCGAGGAAGCTCTACGCGTCGCCGAACGGGACAAGCCAGACGTGGTGTCGCTCGACATCCGCCTGCCGGGCATCGACGGGTTCGAGGTGACGAAGCGCCTGATGCACCAGAACCCGGTGCCGATCGTGGTGGTCGCCGCCGACGTCAACGACCTGGAC
>JAEYOB010000578.1 GCA_023412175.1 Pseudomonadota bacterium
GCGCTGTTCCTGACGCGCATCCTGCTGCCGCCGAGCGCCGCGCGCCTGGTGGGGGCGAGCCTGAATGCCCTGGCCATGGCCCTGCTGGCCAGCGGCATCCGGCTGCCGGACGGCCGCAGCGGGCAGACGCCGGCGCGCGCCGACCGGCGGATGCAGCCGTGGGCACCCTCGACGGCGACCCTGCATTGATGCCGGCGCAATCCGTTTTTCCCGAATCCGCCGAGCAAGGGCCTTTACCGGCCCGCCCGCGCAGGCGAGCATGAAGGGGGGCTCACGACCTGGAGAGGGGAGGCGGAATGGCCAAGGAAAGCGCGCAGGGGTACATGGACGACCCGCGGAACGACTCCGTGCTGGTCTATGTGGACGGCGAGTTCGTACCCCGGAGCGAAGCCAGGGTTTCCGTCTTCGACAGCGGCTTCGTGCTGGGCGACGGGGTGTGGGAGGGGCTGCGGCTGGTCAAGGGCAAGCTCCTGGCCCTGGATGACCATCTCGACCGGCTGTACGAAGGCGCCGGTGCGATCCGCATGGACATCGGCCTCGACCGCGAGGCACTGACCGGGATCGTGCGGGAGACGCTGGCCCGGAACGGCATGGAGGATGGTGCCCACATCCGCCTGATGATCACCCGCGGCCGAAAGAAGACGGTCAACCAGGACCCCCGCTTCGTCCTCGGCGCCCCGACCATCGTGGTGGTTGCCGAATACAAGCGGCCGAAGCCGGAGACCAAGGAGAAGGGGCTGACGCTCTTCACCTCCACGTTCCGGTGCAGCGGGCCGGACGTCTTCGATCTCCGCCTCAACTCCCACAGCCGGCTCAACCTCATCCAGGCGCTAATCCAGGCCATCGACGCCGGCGCCGACGAGGCGCTGATGCTCGATCCGCACGGTTTCGTGGCGAGCTGCAACTCGACCAATTTCTTCATCGTCCGGCGCGGCGAACTCTGGACCTCCACTGGCCGGTACAACTTCAAGGGAATCACCCGGCGCAAGGTGCTCGACCTCGCGCGCGGGGAGGGCGGGGCGGTGCGCGAGACCGACTTCACCCTGGCGGAAACCTATAGCGCGGACGAGGCGTTCGTCACCGGAACGCTGGGCGGCATCACGCCGGTGACCCGCATCGACGGGCGCGTCATCGGCACCGGACGGCCCGGCGAGTTCACACGGGCCCTGGCGGCCCGCTACGAGGCCTACATCACCGGCGGGGTTGCGCCATGAGCGAGCCCGTCCGCATCGCCATGTGGTCGGGGCCGCGCAACATTTCGACCGCGATGATGCGGGCCTGGGAGAACCGCCCCGACACCGCCGTGGTGGACGAGCCTTTCTACGCCTTTTATCTGGCCGAAACCGGGCTGGACCATCCTGGCCGCGATGCCGTTCTGGCGAGCCAGCCGACGGACTGGCGGGAGGTCGCCACGTCCCTGGTGGACGCCCCGGTTCCCGGCGGCCGCGGGATCTTCTACCAGAAGCACATGACGCACCACATGCTGCCCGCCGCCGGGCTCGACTGGACGGCGCGCGTCCGCAACGCGTTCCTGATCCGCGACCCGGCGGAGGTCGTCGCGTCCTATGTCCGGCGGCGCGGCAGCGTCGATCTCGCGGACATCGGCGTCGAGCGTCAGGCCGAGCTCTTCGACCGGGAGGCAGACCGGCTTGGCCACGCTCCGCCGGTGGTGGACGCGCGCGACGTGCTGGAGAATCCCGGCGCCACCTTGGCCCGGCTCTGCGATGTGCTGGGGGTGCCGTTCACCGGAACGATGCTGGAATGGCCGCCGGGACGGCGCGCCACCGATGGGGTGTGGGCGCCGCACTGGTACGCGTCGGTGGAAGCCTCCACGGGATTCGGTGCGCCACCGCCGAAGGCGCCCAGGCTGTCCGGCGCACTTCTGGGGGTCGCCGAGGCGGCGCGCCAGCATTACGAGCGCCTGCATCGCTGGCGCCTTATCTGACCGCGGGCCGGATCGAAGGCTATCCAATCGACCAAGTCTCGCATAATTTCCATAATCTTCATTATGCGATTTAGGCACATGCTCCCGGCCTTCCCAGGGGGCCGGTGGTCGGTTAAGGTCGTCGTTTCCCCGACAGTGCCGAGCTGACCATGGCCCGCAACATCGACCGCCTGCTCGAAATCATGGCCCGCCTGCGCGACCCGCAGAACGGCTGTCCATGGGATCTTGAGCAGACGTACCGCACCATCTCCCCGCACACCATCGAGGAGGCGTACGAGGTCGCCGACGCCATCGAAAAAGGCGACATGACGGCGCTGCGCGAGGAACTGGGCGATCTGCTGTTCCAGGTCGTCTATTACAGCCAGTTCGCCCGCGAGGATGGCCTGTTCGACTTCGATGAGGTCGCCGGCGTCATCGCCGACAAGATGATCAGCCGCCACCCGCACGTCTTCGGCTCCGAGGAGATCCGGACCGCCGATCACCAGACCTCGCGCTGGGAGGAGCACAAGGCGGCCGAACGCGCCGCCAAGGCCGCCGCGCAGGGGCAGGCCCCGCCCTCGGCGCTCGACGGGGTGATCGCCGGGCTCCCTGCCCTCACCCGCGCGCTGAAGCTTCAGAGACGTGCGGCGCGCGTCGGTTTCGACTGGACGGATGCTCGCGACATCCTCGACAAGATCGAGGAGGAGGTGAGCGAACTTCGCAGCGAAATGACGCAAGGCGCTGTGCAGGAACGCATTTCCGACGAACTCGGGGACCTGCTGTTCGCGCTGGTCAACCTCGCCCGCCGGCTCGACGTCGATCCGGAGGGAGCCTTGCGCGGCACCAACGCCAAGTTCGAGCGCCGCTTTCACAGAATCGAGCAACTCCTTGGTGAGCAAGGAAGAAAGCCGGATGGCGCGACGCTCGATGAGATGGAGGCGCTGTGGCAGCAGGCCAAGCGCGAGGAAGCGAAGCGGTAGATCGGCACAATGGATAGATTGGTACGATGACCGCGTCTCTGCTGGTCTACGCCGGCGCGGCCCTGGCGGAGATCGCCGGCTGCTTCGCGTTCTGGGCGTGGCTGCGGCTTGGGAAATCTGCGCTTTGGCTGGTGCCGGGCGCGGTCAGCTTGGCGCTGTTCGCGTGGCTGCTCACCCGCATCGACGCGGCCTTCGCCGGACGGGCCTACGCCGCCTATGGCGGGGTCTACATCGCCGTGTCGCTGGTCTGGTTGTGGGCGGTTGAGGGCAGCCGCCCGGACCGCTGGGACCTGATCGGCGCTGCCGTCTGCCTGTTCGGCGCGGCGGTGATCCTGCTGGGCCCCCGCGGGGCGTGATCAGGCACTGTTTGGGCGGATCACGGTTTGGACGATGCCTTCGTCCTCGGATCGACGGTCGTGGCGGGACCAAGTTGCATGGTGGTGCTGCCGTCCTTGGGGGGATCCGGCATCGGCAGCTTCCCTTCAAGACCCGCCTCCTTCATCGCCTTGACCAGGGCGTCATAGGTGGCTTGAT
>JAEYOB010000517.1 GCA_023412175.1 Pseudomonadota bacterium
GCCCCAAGCATGGCGACCAGCACCAGCAGCTTCGTCCGAATGGTCATCATGCGCTCTCCCACCCTCGGTGCGGCAAATACCGCGCAATTTAGTGGGATTTTACCGAAGCAATCGCGCCTACAAACGAGGCAAAATGGCGCAGGCGCAGGCAGCCATCAGCCGTGATGGGCGAGAACCTTGCGGATTCGCCGCACGCCTTTCCACACCAGGAACAGGACGATCGGAATCATCAGCCCGACCACCATGTCCGGGTCGATCTTCCAGCCGAATCCCTTCAAGGACTTGGCGGCGTAGCCGACGATGCCGATCAGGTAATAGCTGATCGCCACCACCGACAATCCCTCCACCGTCTCCTGCAGGCGCAGCTGCAAATCGGCGCGGCGGTCCATGGAGGCCAGCAGTTCGGCGTTCTGCCCCTCCACGGCGATCTCGACGCGGGTGCGCAGCAGGTTGCTCGCCCGCGCCAGACGCTGCGACAGCGTGTCCAGGCGTCCCTGCACCGCCTCGCAGGTGCGGATTGCCGGAGTGAGGCGGCGGTCCATGAACTCCGCCACGGTCTGCAAGCCCTCCATGCGCATCTCGCGCAGTTCGGCGATGCGCCGCTCCACCAGCTCGTGGTAGGCGCGCGCGGCGCCGAAGCGGTAGGCGGTCTCGGCGGCGATCTGCTCGGTCTGCGCCGACAGGCGGGTGAGCTTGTCGAGCACGCCGCGCTCGTCCTCCAGACCGGTCAGCGCGGCGGTGAGCGCGGTCAGCTCGGCCAGCTCGCGTTCGATGGCGCCGATGCGCGGCAGCACGCCGCGCGCCATGGGCAGCGCCAGCAGCGCGGTCATCCGGTACACCTCGATCTCCAGCAGGCGCTGGACGATGCGGCCGGTCTGCCGCGCCGACATGGAATGGTCCGCGACGAGCATGCGCGAGAAGCCGTCCCCGTGGATGCGGAAGTCGGTCCAGGCCGTGGCCGCGCGCCCGGCGACCCGCGAGCCCACATAGGCATCCGACCCGAAGATCCCGGCGAGCTGCGCCGCCGTCGGCTCCGCCGCGTCGGCATCGATCACCGCGACGTGGATGCCCACCAGCAGCTCCCCCGCCAGCCCGGCCAGCCAGTCGCGCGGCAGCGCGTTCAGCGCCGGATCGGCGAACGGTTCGCCGAAGGCACCCTCGCGGAACACCGTCCAGGTGGAGAACTCCGTGTGCCGCTCCCACTTCAGGCGGAAGCTGCCGAAGGCGCCGCTGTAGTGCGTCGCCCCCGCCGCCGGGCGCGCCACGCCGGCCCAGTCGCAGAGCTGCTCCAGGTGCTTGCGCTCGCGCTCCCCCGCCTCCTCGCCCGACAGCATGGCCAACAGTGTTGCGCGCACCGGCGGCTGCATCGCCTCGGGCGGGCGGGCGTGCACCTCGTTGGTCAGCGGCACGCGCAGCGCGTGCTCGCGCAGCGGCTGGAAGGCCGTCGCCATGGCGCGGTTGGTTCCGGCGGGTACGTCGCTCACGGAACGATCCGCTGAAGCTCACGCACGGTGCGCTCGTTCTCGACGGTCCCGGTGTTGAGCGTGGTGTTCGGCTCAAGCAGCAGCACGTGGCATTCGTCCGTCAGGGCTTCGGGCCGATGCTCCACGCCGTGGGGGACGATGATGAACTCGCCGGGGTCCAGGTCCACGGTCCGGTCGTGGAAGCCCATCCGCATCCGCCCGGCGACGACCAGGAACAGCTCGTCCTCCACCTCGTGGTGATGCCAGTGGAAGGCGCCCTGCAACTTGACGAGCTTGACCTGGAACCCATTGATGTCGCCGGCGACCCTGGGGCTCCATGGCTCGGAGAAGGTTCGGAAGGCTTCGGCCAAATTCACCTTGTCCATGCTGCCCCTCCTGTGTATGGCCGGACGGCAAGGCTTGCCGGGCCGGGTCTGCGTTGCCACACTATAGACCATATCCCGCGGCCGGGTGCCTAGGCGCCCGCGTTCCCCAAAAAGTACCATGCACCGGAGCTTCCATGAGCGCGCTCGCCGTCACCGACGACCTGTTCTTCAATCGCGCCGGTCTCGACCGCCCCCGCATCGAGGGCATCGTGGCGGAGGCGCTGCGCGGCGCCGACGACGGCGAGCTGTACCTGGAGTACGCCCAGTCGGAGAGCCTGGGCTGGGACGACGGCAAGCTGAAGAGCGCCAGCTTCGACACCACGCAGGGCTTCGGCCTGCGCGGCATCGCCGGCGAGGCGACCGGCTTCGCGCACGCGTCGAACCTGTCCGAGGACGCCATCCGCCGCGCCGCCGAGACGGTGCGCGCCGTGCAGGCCGGCCACGCCGGCACCGTCGCGGAGCCACCGCCGGGCACCAACCGCGCGCTCTACATCCCCGACAACCCGCTCTCCCTGGTTCCCTTCGCCGACAAGGTGAAGCTGCTGGCGGACATCGACGCCTACGCCCGCGCCAAGGACCCACGGGTGCGGCAGGTCAGCTGCTCGATCAGCGGCGAGTGGCAGGCTGTGCAGATCCTGCGCGGCGACGGCGTGCGCGTGGCCGACCTGCGCCCGCTGGTGCGGCTGTCCGTCTCGGTGGTGGTCGCCGACGGCGACAAGATGGAGAACGGCAGCTACGGCGGCGGCGGCCGCGTCACCTACGAACAGTACATGCAGCCGGAGACCTGGCGCTTCTTCGTCGACGAGGCGCTGCGCCAAGCGCTGGTGAACCTGGATTCCGTGGCTGCCCCGGCCGGCGAGATGACCGTGGTGCTGGGCAATGGCTGGCCCGGCATCCTGCTGCACGAGGCCATCGGCCACGGGTTGGAAGGCGACTTCAACCGGAAGAAGACCTCGGCCTTCGCCGGCCTGATGGGACAGCGCATCGCCGCACCCGGCGTGACGGTGGTGGACGACGGCACCATCGAGAATTCCCGCGGCTCGATCAGCGTGGACGACGAGGGCACGCCCGGCCAGTGCACGACGCTGATCGAGGACGGAATCCTGGTCGGCTATATGCAGGACCGCATGAACGCGCGGCTGATGGGCGTGCGGCCGACCGGCAACGGGCGTCGGCAGAGCTTCGCCTACCACCCGATGCCGCGCATGACCAACACGGTGATGCGCAACGGCCCGCACACGCCGGAAGAGATCATCGCCTCGGTGAAGAAGGGCCTGTATGCCAAGAACTTCGGCGGCGGGCAGGTGGACATCACCTCGGGCAAGTTCGTGTTCTCGGCTTCCGAAGCCTACCTGATCGAGGACGGCAAGCTCGGGCCGGCGGTGAAGGGCGCCACGCTGATCGGCAACGGTCCGGACAGCCTGACCCGCGTCGCCATGGTCGGCAACGACTGCCGACTGGACCCCGGCGTGGGCACCTGCGGCAAGGACGGCCAGGGCGTACCGGTTGGCGTTGGACAGCCGACGCTGCGCCTGGACGGGTTGACCGTCGGCGGCACCGCAGCGTAAAGCCGAGGCAACGTTCAATCCAGGGAGGCGACTGTGGCGGGTCTTGCGCTGGTATCCATCTTCTGCCCGGACCGGGTAGGCCTGATCGCCGGAATCACCGGCCATCTGTTCGACCAGGGCATCAACCTGCGCGACGTCACCTTCGCCGTCATGGGCTCGGGTGCGGAATTCTCCGCGGTCTGCGAACTGCCCGCCGGGATGGCGGTGGAGGAACTGCACGCCAGCCTCGCCGCCACGCCGGAACTGGAGGACGCCCAGATCAAGGTGACGCCCTTCGACCTGGATCCGAACCCCGGCCCGCTCGGCCTGATCACCCACCGGCTCGAAGTGTCGGGGGGGGCCCAGCCCCCGGGGGGCGGGGGGCGGGGG
>JAEYOB010000648.1 GCA_023412175.1 Pseudomonadota bacterium
GGACTCCGCTGTTCTGCTCCCTCCCCTGCGACAGCTCTCGCGCAAGCTCCGCTTGCGCTGACGCGACAGGCGGCCTTTGGCCGCCGAGAGCGGGGGAGGGATGGGGTGGGGGTTCTGCGTCGGAACGTCCCCTGACGGACTCAGCCCGCCCGAAGCGAGGCGATGAACCCGGATGCCAGGGCGAGGACAACCTCCGGCCGCTCGCGGTGCGGGACGTGGTAGGTGTCCGCGATGATCTCCACCCGCGACGGGCCGCCGGAAAGCCGCCCGATCATCTCCGGATGGCGCGTCGTCCCGTACTCGTCGTGAATTCCGTGGATGGCGAGCACCGGGCAGGTCACGCGCGGCAGGACATCGGCAAGCGACCACGATGCGAAATCCGGGTGGAGCCACGAATCGGTCCACGCATCGAGAACCCACCGGGCCTTTTCCCCGTGATACCGCCCGAGGCGCGCGACCTGGCTGTCGTCCTTGAATTGCTCCTTCGCCACCGCGATGGCCTGGAGGGTCCGGTCTTCCGGGAAGCATTGCGCCGACTCCGTAATCAGGGCCTCGCAATCCGCGGCGAATTCGGCGGCGCAATGGACGGCCATGCCGCCCCCGACGCTGTGGCCGAAGGCGATGAATCCCTGGAAGCCGAGCTGCTCGCGGATGGCCGGGAAAAAGGTCTTCGTCTCCTCGGCAATGAAACCCCGCGGCGCCAGCGTGCCGCCCCGAGGATCCGACCGTCCGAAACCGAGGCGGTCGTACGCGATGACCCGGCGTCCGGTGGCGGCGCTCAACTCGGCGGGAAAGTCGCGCCACAGTTCCACGCAGCCCAGGGAGTCGTGAAGGAGCACGATCGGATTTGCCGGCACGGGCCTGCCCGCATCGCCCGGCGGGGTCCAGACGCGGGCGAAGATCCGTCCCTGCGGATGCGCGACCCGGACGTCGCTGGACAGGATGCTGGGGGCTTCGATGCCTGACATTCCCTTGCTCTTCCTTCCATCCATGGGGCCAAAGGGCGTGGCCGGCAGTTTGTCATACGGATGCGTATGGTGTCCCGCATTTCCTGCGCCGACGATCCGGGCGGCGGCCTACAGCCAGCCCCGCCGCCGCACGTACCAGAGCGGCAGCGCCGCGGCCGATCCCATCAGGGCCAGCGCCAGGGGGTAGCCAAACAGCCAGTGCTTCTCCGGCATGCCCGCGAAGTTCATGCCGTAGAAGCTGGTCACCAGCAGCGGCGGGAACAGCACCGCCGTCAGCACGCTGACCAGCTTGACGATGCCGTTCTGCTCGACGGTGATGCGGCCCAGCGTGCTGTCGAGCAGCAGGTTGACCTTGCCGGACAGGAAGCGCGCGTAACGGTCCAGCCCCTCGACGTCCAGAAGGATGCCGCGCGCCCAGCGCCGGGACGCCTTGCGCAGCGCCGCCTCGCCGTCGCTGCGCATCAGGAAGTCCAGCATGCGGCGCAGGCTGCCCAGGCTCTCGCGCGCCTTCGCCAGCACATGGCCGGCGTGGCCCAGGTCCTTCAGGGTGCGGGTGTCGTCCGATGGCGCGGCGCCGGGACCGGGCGTGCGGAAGGCCCTGCCGCTGAGCGTGTCCAGGCCGGTGCCGGTGCGTTGCAGGATGCCGGCGGTGCGCTCCACCACCGCCTCGACCAGCGCCACCAGCACCGCGTCGGCCCTGGTCCCGGCGAAGCCCTGGCGCACCGTCTTGCGGCGGAAGGTCAGGAAGGGCTGCGCGTCCATGTGGTGGAGGGTGGCGAGCCGCCCGCCGGCCACAACGAAGCGCACCGGGGTCAGCCGCGGCGCCTCGGTGTCGGCGAGCGCCAGCACCAGCGCGGTCATGTGCACCGCGCCGCCCGACCGGCGCAGCCGGCTCGACTCCTCGATCTCGGCGATCTGCCCGCGCGTCGGCAGGGGCAGGCCCATCAGGGCCTCGGCGCGGGCCTGCTCCTCGCGGGTCGGCACCACGAGGTCGAGCCACACCGTCTCCGCCGGCAGCGGCGCGCTGCCCTCGCCGGCGCCCCCGGCCCAACGGAGGGTGCCGTCGTCGTTGACGAAGACGTGCATCAAGGCCGCCGCCTCAGGCGATGCGGCCGATGCGGCGCGGCTTGAGCGGGTGCCGGCCGTCCTTGGCCCCGTTGTCGTCCTTGGCGGCGTCCGCCCCAGCGTCCGTCGTGGTGGTGTCGAGGTCGAGCGTGGCGCCTTCCTGCTTCAGCGCCTGCTCCAGCTTGCGGCGGAAGGCGCCGCCGTCGTCGCGCGCGTCGAGGAAGCGGGCGACCGCCTCCTTGGCGACGTCCTGGTCGTAGGGGACCTTGCCGAACATCGCCAGCTTGGTGCGGTTCAGCACCTTGGGGTCGATGGTCTGCCGCAGCGCCGCCATGCGGCGCAGCAGGTCCTTGCGGATGTCGTCCGACATGGGGCCTCTCCCCGCGCGGTTATTCCCGGCCGATCAGCGTTCCGGCGCCGCCCTCGGTGAAGATCTCCAGCAGCAGCGCGTGCGGCACCCGGCCGTCGAGGATGACGGCGGCGTCCACGCCTTGTTCCACCGCCTCGATGCAGGTCTCGATCTTCGGGATCATGCCGCCGGTGGCGGTGCCGTCCTCGATGGCGCGGCGGGCCTCCTCCAGCGTCATGCGCGGGATCAGCTTCTTGTCCTTGTCGAGCACGCCGGCCACGTCGGTCAGCAGGAAGAAGCGCGTCGCCCCCAGCGCCGAGGCGATGGCGCCGGCCGAGGTGTCGGCGTTGATGTTGTAGGTGTCGCCCTGGCGGTCGACGCCGACCGGCGCCACCACCGGGATGATGTCGGACTGCAGCAGGCTTTCCAGGATCTGCGGGTTGACTTGGTACGGTTCGCCGACGAAGCCCAGGTCCAGCACCTTCTCGATGTTGCTGTCCGGGTCCTTCTGGGTGCGGCGCAGCTTGCGCGCGATGATGAGCTGGCCGTCCTTGCCCGACACGCCCACCGCCCGGCCGCCGGCCTTGGAGATGGCGGTGACGATCTGCTTGTTGATGGAGCCGGAGAGCACCATCTCGACCACCTCGACCGTCTCCTTGTCGGTGACGCGCAGGCCGTCGATGAAGCTCGACTGGATCTTCAGGCGCTTCAGCATCTCGCCGATCTGCGGCCCGCCGCCGTGCACCACCACCGGGTTGATGCCGACCTGCTTCAGCAGGACGATGTCGCGGGCGAACAGCTCGGCCAGATGGTCGTCGCCCATGGCGTGGCCGCCGTACTTGATGACGAAGGTGCGGCCGGCGTAGCGGCGCATGTAGGGGAGGGCTTCGGACAAGGTGCGGGCCTTGCCCAGCCACTCTTCGCGGTCGTTCGTCACGGCGGTGCCATTGGTGGAATCGGACATGGTTCGACTCTTTATCGGAACCGCGCGGCGCTGCCTAGGGGCCATTTGCGGGAACCGGACGTGCGGCGGACGGTTGGTTCAACCGATCAGGAGCGCGAGCGTGCCATGACCGACCGCAGAATGCCCGAACCGAAATCCCCGTTCACCGACGCCTTCAAGCGCGAGCGGGAGGAGAACCCTCCGCACACGGGCGAAAAGCTGAAACCGGGCAACGCCCGCAGGCCGGGGACCGGCCCGGTGGAGGAGCAGGGGATCGACACTCCGAGCTGACCCGTCTCCCGCCGTGGTCAGACCATCCGGTTCCGGGCCTTGACCCGCATCCGCATGAGGATCTCCCGTTCCGAGCAGCGCGCCATGTGCTGCGGGTAAGGCTCGGCGCCGCCGATCAGCGGCCCCGCCAGGTACTTGAACGCCGCCCGTCCGGCCGCCTCCAGCATGGCCGAGGTGCGGATGCCGTCGGCATAGGGCACGAAGCCGGCCTTCCGGCACGTTGCGCCGAAACGCTCGATGTCCTGCTTTACCTTGGCGCCGTCGGCGTGGGGGCAGATGTCCAGCCCGACGGACCGGATGCCGCTCTGGGCGTAGGTCGTGAGGTCGGGCAGGTCGCTTCCGGTCCGTGCGATGACGGTGCGGCAGCCCGCCCGGAGGATGTTCACGATCTCGCTCAGCCGCCCGAAGGGGATCCCCGGCGGGAGGCCGACCAGCTCGAAGGCGAGGAAGGGGATCAGGTACTTCGGGGTCATGCGCTGGAGCTGCAAGTACTCGCGCCGGCGCTTCGTGTTGGCGAGCGTCTCGAAATGCACGGGGATGGTCAGGATGAAACGGAAGCGGTTCTGGAACAGATCGTTATAAGTGGCGATCGCCTCGGAGAAGGTCCTCAGGTCCAGGTCGAGGATGTCGTCGGCATCGTCCTGGTTGTAGAGGACGTCATACCCGCGGAGCCTGTTGAAGCCGGGCTGCGCCAGGAACGGTTCGCAGACGTAGGTCGAGATCACCTGGGCGTAGGCGTCCCAGACGGGCCGGTACATGATTTCCGGCTCGGGTCGTTCGGTGAGGCCGAGCTTCAGGGCGAGCGCGTGGCCGGTGTCCATGCAGGGACGATCGGCATCCTCGTCCAGATGGTCGCACCCCGTGCATTCGGCGGCGGCGGCGGCCTGCGAGGCGAAGCTGTCGAGCAGGTCGCCCAGGCGCTGGGACTGCACGAGCACGCGGCCGTCCAGATCGAGCGTCGCCGTCTTGATCGTGATCGCCTCGGTCTCGGTGCGCCCGAGCAGAAGCTCGTGCAGTTCCGCCTTTACCTTCCCGCAGACGAGCTGAGCGGCGGCCTTGTCCCGGCCCGAGAAAACGATCAGGTAGTTTGCGTTGTCGTACCGCATCCAGGCGTCGCGGGGGCCGAGGTGCTTCTGCAGGATGCGGGCCGCAAGGTCGTGCACCCGCTCGCTGATCAGCGACCACTTGTCGCCGACCGCATCCTGGATCTGGTCGAGGCCGAGAAGATGCACGACGCCGGCGGCCATGGACGATTGCGTGTGCAGGATCTGCTGCGCCTTGCGGCGGAACTCGGCGGTGTCGAGCTGAACGGTCTCGCCGGCCTCCTGCGGGAAAGCATGCGCCGGATCATGCCGGAGCCCTGCATCTGGAAGCGATTGGTCGGCCATGAAACACCTCCCGAAATGCGTAAATAGTCTATACTAAAGACGCGAGTCGTTCCGGGGAGTTTGCCGACCTATTCTTTATTTATTATGAACATCAACAGTAATTCGATATAAAGCTATTTTTCCATTCTATATCTGTAGTTATGGAAAAATCAATTTAGTTGGAATTTTATGAAATTTATTGTTTCTTGGCGCCGGCATCAAAGGGAGCGTTCGCGGCCGTCCCGGCGCGGCGCGGCAAGCCCGTCCCGCGCGTCCGCCCACCGGCCCGCCAGCAGCGTCATGGGCTGGGTCAGCGCCGTGGTGGCGACCGCCATCAGCACCAGCGCCGAGAACGCGGCCACCGACAGCACCCCGGCGTCCAGCAGGATCGTCAGGACGATCACCTCCATCAGCCCCTTGCACGGCATCAGCGCGCCGAGGCGCCAGGAATCCGCCCAGCTCTCGCCGGACAGCCGCGCCGGCAGCGCCGTGCCCAGCAGCTTGCCGGCGACCGTCACCGCCGTCGCCGCCGCGAATACCGTCCATTGGCCGGGGTGCGACAGGTCGATGGCGACGCGCAGCCCGGTCAGCGTGAAGAAGAAGGGAAGCAGCACCAGCGTCGCGAAATGCTCCAGCCGGTCGAGCACCGCGTGCGCCAGCCGCTTGGGCATCACCGTCCCGGCGACGAAGGCGCCGAGGATGTAGTGCAGGCCGATGGCCTCGGTCACCGCCGCCGAGGCCAGGAGGCCGGCGCAGGTCAGCACGATGGCGGTGTCGCCCACCTGCCCGTCGGGCGAAACGCGCTCGAACAGCCGCTCCAGCAGCGGCTTGGCGAGGAAGGCGGAGATCGCCAGATAGCCGACGCCGAGCGCCGCCACCCAGGTCACCCGGTCGCCGCCGCCGCCCGCCGCCCAGGTCAGCACCGCCGTCACCAGCACCCACAGCAGCGCGTCGTTGACCGCCGCGTAGCCGAGCGCCAGCCGGCCGACCCGCTGCTCCAGCAGGCCCATCTCGCGCAGGATGGCGCCCAGGAC
>JAEYOB010000681.1 GCA_023412175.1 Pseudomonadota bacterium
CTTCCAGGTCGCGCAGGCCGGCGCCGGTGCGCGCCGATACCGGGAGGGCCGACACGCCGGCCGCATCCGGAGCGGCCTCGGCCATGTCGGTCTTGTTCAGCACCACGACCGTATCGGCGTCGATCAGCGCCAGGGTCGCCGCATCGAAGGGCACCGTGGCATCGAACACCGCGATCTTCACGTCCGCGCGGGCGGCGCGGTCGAGGGCGCGGCGGATGCCTTCCTCCTCGATCTCGTCACCGGCCTCGCGCAGACCGGCGGTGTCCGCCAGCACCACGGGGAAGCCGCCGAGATCGAGATGAACCTCGATCACATCCCGGGTGGTTCCGGCACGGGCCGAAACGATGGCGGCCTCGCGGCGGGCCAGCGCGTTCAGCAGGCTCGACTTGCCGGCGTTCGGTGCGCCGACGATGGCGATGTGCAGGCCGTCGCGGAGGCGCTCACCGCGCCGGCCGTCCTCCAGATGCGCCCGGATCTCTCCGGCCAGAGCCTCCAGCACCGGGCGCACGGCATCGGCGACGCCGGTGGGCAGATCCTCGTCGGGGAAATCGATGTCCGCCTCGATGTGCGCCAGCGCGCGGGTCAACCGCCCGCGCCAGCCCTCATAGATCTGGCCCAGCGCGCCTTCCATCTGGCGAAGCGCCTGCCGGCGCTGCGCGCTGGTTTCGGCGTCCACCAGATCGGCAAGGCCCTCGGCGGCGGTGAGGTCGAGCTTGCCGTTCTCAAAGGCACGGCGGGTGAACTCGCCGGGCTCGGCAACGCGCAAGCCGGGCAGGGCGCTCAGCGCGTCCACCACCCCGGCGACGACGGCCCGACCGCCGTGCAGATGCAGTTCCGCCACGTCCTCGCCGGTGAAGCTGCGCGGGCCGGGGAACCACAGCACCAGGGCATCATCCAGGGCTTCGGCCGAGCGCGGGTCGCGCAGCGTGCGCAGACTGGCCACCCGCGGCCGGGGCGGATCGTTTCCGATGAGCGCCTTGATGGCCGAAGACGTTTCCGGCCCCGAAACGCGAACCACCGCCACACCGGCGCGGCCGGGGGCGGTGGCGAGAGCGAAGATGGTGGCGGTCATGGCTGCCTGAAACTAGCCCCGCTGCTCGGGGCGCAGCTCCCTCTGGTCGGGCTGCAGCATCAGGCGCTCGACCCGGCCGCCCTCGACGATGTGGGTCTGCAGGATCTCGTCCACGTCGGAGGGTGAATGGATGGTGTACCAGACGCCCTCGGGGTAGATGACCAGGGTCGGGCCCAGCTCGCAGCGGTCGAGGCAGCCGGCGGAGTTGATGCGGATGCGCGGCTCCAGCCCCAGCTCCTTAGAGCGGACCTTCATGTACTCGCGCAGCTTCTCGGAACCCTTTTCGGCGCAGCTGCCGCGCTTGTGCCCGTCCGGGCGGCGGTTGGTGCAGGCAAAGACATGTGCCTCGAAATACGGCTTGGGATCTGTCACGTCGCGAACACTCACTTCTTTCCGTCTCCTCCAGCCCCCATGGCCGAGGCCATCTGGGACCAGAAGATCTTCTGCATCTGTTCGAAGCCCTGGATGCCGGCGGGCAGCCAGGTCTTCAGCGCGGTCTCGGGATCCATGGCGTGCAGGCCGGCGATGGTGCGGTCCTGCACCTCGCGCATCAGCACTTCCTGCATGGGCTTCACGTCCGGCAGGCCAAGGAAGGTTCGGGCCTCCTCCGGCGTGCAATCCACATCGATGGTGATTTTCATCGAGCCCGTCCTCTCGTTGGCCCTTGCCTCACTATACAGATAGGCAGCCCTGGCGCAACGCCACGCCCGTGCCATCCTTAGTGGCTGACCCCATGCCTGGATAACACACGATGTCCGCCAACCTGCTCGACCGAGAGACCAGCCCCTACCTGCTCCAGCACAAGGACAACCCCGTCCACTGGATGGCCTGGGGACCGGACGCCTTTGCCCGCGCACGCACCGAGAACAAGCCGATCCTGCTGTCGGTCGGCTACGCCGCCTGCCACTGGTGCCATGTGATGGCGCACGAGAGCTTCGAGAACCCGGCCATCGTTACGGTGATGAACGAGCTGTTCGTCAACGTGAAGGTGGACCGCGAAGAACGGCCGGACGTCGACCACATCTACCAGAACGCGCTGGCGCTGCTCGGCCAGCAGGGCGGCTGGCCGCTGACCATGTTCCTGACGCCCGAGGGCGAGCCGTTCTGGGGCGGAACCTACTTCCCCCCGACGCCGCGCTACGGCCGTCCGGGATTCGAGGAGGTGCTGCGCGGCGTGGACACCGTCTACCGGCGCGAGCCGGAAAAGATCCGCGGCAACGTCACGGCGCTGAAGGACGCGCTGAACCAGCTCGCCCAGAACCGGCCGGGGGAAGGCATCGAGCCGGGGCTGCTCGACCAGATCGCCGAGCGCCTGGGCCAGGAGATGGACCCGGCCAACGGCGGCATCGGCAGCGCCCCGAAGTTCCCGCAGGTCTCCATCTTCGAGCTGCTGTGGCGGGCCTGGAAGCGCACCGGCCGCCTGTCCCATCGCGAGGCGGTGATGACCACGCTGGCGCACATGAGCCAGGGCGGCATCTACGACCATCTCGGCGGCGGCTTCGCCCGCTATTCGGTGGACGAGGCGTGGCTGGTGCCGCACTTCGAGAAAATGCTGTACGACAACGCACAGCTCATCGACCTGCTCACCCTGGTCTGGCAGGAGACGCGCGAGCCGCTGTTCGCCGCCCGTGTCCGTGAGACCGTCGCCTGGGTGCTGCGCGAGATGATCGGCGAGGGCGGCGGCTTCGCCAGCACGCTGGACGCCGACAGTGAAGGCGAGGAGGGCAAGTTCTACGTCTGGCACGAGGCGGAGATCGATGACCTGCTGGGTGCGGACTCCGCGCTGTTCAAGCGCTGGTACGGGGTGACGCCGCAGGGCAACTTCGAGGGCGCCACCATCCTGAACCGGCTGCACACGATCGAGGCGGCCGACCTGGAGACGGAGGTCAAGCTCGCCGAACTGCGCCGCGTGCTGTTCGAGGCCCGCAAGGCGCGGGTGCGGCCGGGCTGGGACGACAAGGTGCTGGCGGACTGGAACGGCCTGATGATCGCCGCGCTCGCCAACGCCGGCACGGTGTTCGAGGAGCCCGCGTGGATCGCCGCCGCCCACCGCGCCTTCACCTTCGTGCGGGAGCGGATGACGGTGGACGGCCGGCTGGGCCACAGCTTCCGAGCCGGACAGCTCAAGCACGCCGCCACGCTGGACGATTACGCCAACATGGCGCGCGCCGCGCTGGCGCTGCACGAGGCGACCGGCGACGCCGACGCCCTGGCGCAGGCGCGGGCGTGGGTGGAGGTGGTGGACAGGCACTATTGGGACCGCGGGGCCGGCGGCTACTTCTTCACCGCCGACGATGCCGCCGACCTGATCATCCGCACCAAGAGCGCCTACGACGCCGCGACGCCCAGCGGCAACGGCACCATGGTCGGCGTGCTGGCCCGGCTGCATCTGGTAACCGGGGAAGAAGCCTACCGGGAGCGCGCCGAGGCCGTGGTCGCCGCCTTCTCGGGCGAAGTGTCGCGCAACTTCTTCCCGCTGGCGACCTTGCTGAACACGACCGAGCTGTTGCACGATCCCTTGCAGGTGGTGCTGGTCGGCGACCCGGCGGAAACCCATGCGCTTCGCCGCGTGGTGCTGGGACGCTCCCTGCCCAACCGGGTGCTGACCGTGGTGCCGCCGGGGGCGGAGCTGCCGGCCGGGCATCCGGCGCACGGCAAGGGCGCGCTCGGCGATGCCGCCACCGCCTACGTCTGCGCCGGGATGACCTGCTCGCCGCCGGTCACCGGGCCGCAGGCACTCGCCGCTCTTCTCGACCGTCAGACACCGGACCGGTGACGCCATGCCCAGCCTGACCATTCCCAGCCCGCTCGGCCCCCTGACCCTCACCGCCAGCGGCGGGGCGCTGACCGCGCTGGACTGGGGAGAGGGGCCGGACAACGTGCCGGACGCCGTGCTGGAAGAGGCCGGGCGGCAGCTCGCCGACTATTTCGCTGGGCGGCGGACCGGCTTCGACCTGCCAATGCGGCCGGCCGGGACGGCGTTCCAGCAGCGGGTCTGGGACCTGATGCTGCGCATCCCCTATGGCGAGACGCTGACCTATGGCGCCATGGCGCATCAACTGGGATCGGCGGCGCGGGCGGTCGGCGGGGCCTGCGGGCGCAACCCGCTGCCGATCCTCATCCCGTGCCACCGGGTCGTCGGCGGGGCGGGCAAGTCCGGCGGCTATTCCGGGTTCGGTGGGGTCGAGACCAAGGCGTGGCTGCTCGGCCACGAACGGCGCATGAGCCTCGTGCATTCGTAAAAAGCAAACGTCCAAGGAAGGGGAATCGCATGGTCCATGCCATCCGCGTTCACGAGTATGGCGGCCCGGAGGCGCTGCGCTGGGACGAGGTCGAGGTGGGTTTGCCGGGGCCGGGCGAGGTCCGGCTGAAACAGACGGCGGTCGGGCTGAACTACATCGACACCTACCACCGCACCGGCGCCTACAAGATGCCGCAGCTCCCGGCCATCATCGGCGCCGCGGCGGCCGGCGTGGTCGAGGCGGTCGGGCCGAACGTCACCGAGCTGAAGCCCGGCGACCGCGTCGCCTACGCGCCCACGGCCGGCGGCGCCTACACCGAGGCCCGCATCATGCCGGCCGAGCGGCTGGTGCCGCTGCCGAGCTGGATCGGCGAGGAGCAGGCAGCCGGCATGATGCTCCAGGGGATGACGGCGCAGTACCTGCTGCGCTCCACCCACCGGGTGCAGCCGGGCGAGACCATCCTGGTGCAGGCCGCGGCCGGCGCGGTGGGGCTGATCCTCTGCCAGTGGGCCAAGCATCTGGGCGCCACGG
>JAEYOB010000707.1 GCA_023412175.1 Pseudomonadota bacterium
ATGGTGGCCAGCTCGTCCCGGCCCGTCACCGCCGGCAGCGCCGTGACGTCGGCCTCCTTGCCCGTCGCCAGCGCGACCATGGCGTTGGCCATGGCGTCCACCGGCCGGGCGACGCTGCGCACCACAAGCCAGGCGGTAAGGATGCCGATCAGCAGCAGGACGCCGCCGGCCCACAGCGCGATCTCGACCCAGCTCGATGCTTGTACGTCCAAGCTGCGGCGCAGGGCCGAGGCGAAGGTGTCGTTGCGCTTGCGCACCTCGGCGGCGCGGTCGCTGACCACGCCGGCGTTCGGGTTCAGCGCCTGGAAGCGAAGCTGGTCCTCCTGGTTCAGCAACTCCTCGACGCGGTCGAGCACGCCGCCGCTGGCGGTGAGCATGTGGCGCGTGTCGAAGATGAGCTGACGGGTGTCCTGCACCCAGACGTAGCGGTTGATCTCCTGGAGCCGGCTGTGCACCGTTTCCAGCGCCTCGCGCATCGCTTCGGCGTCCTGGGGATCGCGCTCGTCGGCGTAGCGCACCGCGTGCTCGTGCATGGCCCGCACCCTGGCGGCGGCGTCGGCCGCGAGCATTCCCGAGTCGACGCCCCCGGCCTCCTTGAGTTGGCCGAGCCTGGTCAGCATCTGTCCGATCATCGGCTCCAGCACGCCGGTCAACGCCTGCGTGCGTTCGGCACGCACCGCCACCAGCTGTTCGAAGCCGTCGCGGTAGCCTTCCAGCGCGGTGCGCGCCTCGCCGACGGCTGGGGCGTCGGGCGTGCCGGCGGTGCTGGCGGAGAGTGCGTCCAGCGTGTCCAGCAGGGCGTCGTACTGGTGCCGCACCTCGGCGAGGCTGACCTCGTCGCCCATGCCGAGATGGTCGCGCACGGCGACCTCCAGGTCGCGCATGCCGATGTCCACGTCCGCGGCGATTTGCGCGGCACCGGTCGAGGCGGAATAGGTGCCGACCTGTTGGGTGACGCCGCGCAGCGACAGCAGCCCGATCACGGCCAGCACGAGAACGAGCCCGAAGGTGACCCCGAAGCCGATGGAGATCCGAGTCGCCACCTTGAGGTCGCTCAGCCGGGACAGGGCGCCGAACCGATTCACACCAACTCCCGCACGGGCAGTCAAAGAACGCGCCGCGGATTGTAGCGGTAAGAAGGCGGTGAAGAAACAGACAAGTACGCGACAATCCGGAACTGTGTCGCCCTGTGGTCAGGCGCCGTGGAACGCGTACGCCTGCATCCCGATGCTGCCGTGCTCGAAGCCGGTGTGCAGCCGTTCGGCGCGCGGGGCCGGCCCGGCGGCACCCAGCGCCACCGGCAGCGGCAGGAAGTGCTCGTCGGAGGGATGGGCGAGGCGGGCTTCCGGGCAGCGTTCCTTCCAGTGGGCGATGGAGTCGACGTCGCCGGCGGTCAGCGTTTCGTCCAGCCAGCGGGCGAAGGCGTCCGCCCACGCCGCCGCCTTCGTGGAGCCGAAGCGGAAATCGTGCAGGTTGTGAACCGCGCCGCCACTGGCGAGGATCAGCACGCCCTCGTCACGCAACGGGGCCAGTGCGCGGCCCAGGGCGATGTGGTCGGCGGCACTGCGGCGCGGCTGGACGGACAGTTGCGTCACCGGGATGTCGGCCTGCGGATACATCAGCTTCAGCGGCACCCAGGCGCCATGGTCCAGGCCCTGCTCCGGGGCAGCGCTCCCGGCGATGCCGGCGTCGCGCATCAGGCCGAGCGCCCGTTCCGCCAGTTCCGGCGCACCAGGGGCGGGATAGCGCATCGCGTAGAGTTCCGGTGGGAAACCGTGGAAGTCGTGCACCGTCTGCGGCCGGGCGGCGCTGCCGATCATGGGAGCGGCGGTCATCCAGTGCGCCGAAACCGTCAGCACGGCCGAGGGGCGGCCCAGCCGCTCGCCCAGCCCGGCGAGGAAGTCGCGGCCGGGCGAGTTCTCGATGATCAGCGTCGGCGCGCCGTGCGAGACGAAGAGGGTGGGGAAGGGGGTCGGCATGGCAGGTCTCCGGTACAGGCCCTGACCTTCCCGATGCGGATGCGCGGGGAGGGTGAGAGCGCTCTCTCGAGACCAATATGGGCAAAGAAAAACCCCGGCCAAAGACCGGGGTTCTCGAAACACCGTTGCCTGGACAGCAACGATCGTTGCCCGTTGTTCTTAATGCAGATGCCGGGGCAGGTCGGCAATCGACGCGTCGATCAGCTTGTCAGCCTGGGCGGGCTGGATGCCCTGGCTGAGCAGCTGCCGGCTGGCGGCGATGGCGATGTCCACCGTCAGGTTGCGGACCTCGGCAATTGCCTGGGCCTCGGCCTGGGCGATGCGGTCCATGGCCTGGGCTTCGCGGCGCTTGAGGGCGCCTTCCAGGTCCGCGGTCGACTGTGCGCGGATGCGCGCGGCCTCCTCGCGGGCATGGGTGACGATGGCCTCCGACTCCTTCAGGGCGTCGGCCTGACGCTTCTGATAGGCGGCGAGGGTGGCCTGGGCATCCTCGCGCAGGCGCTGGGCCTCGTCGAGTTCGGCGCGGATCTTCTCGGCGCGGGCGTCCAGCATCGAGCCGATGGCGGCCGACGCCTTCTTCCACACCAGCGCCATGAAGATGACGAACGCAACGGCAACCCAGAATTCAGGGGTTTGCAGCATCAGCGGCGCTCCTCGGTGACGGCGGCGACGGCGGCCTCGGCTTGCGCCAGGTCCGCATCGATGCCGGCCAGCTTGGAGGCGATCTCGCGGACGATGCCGGCGGCTTCGCCGCGGACGTTGGTCAGCGCCTGTTCCTTGGCGGTGGCGATGCGCGCCTCGGCCTCGCGAAGGCGATTAGCGATCTGGGCGTTCAGCGCCGACTGCCTGGTCTGGTTCTCGGCCTCGATGGCGGCCACGGTCTCGGCGATCACCGCCTGGGCCTGGCTGCGGGCGTCGGCCATCGCCTTGTCGACGGTGGCCATCACGGTCTCGGCCTCTTCCTTGAGGCTGGCGGCCTTGGACAGGTCGGCGGAAATGCGCTCCTGGCGCTCTTCCAGGACCTGTGCCACCACCGGCAGAGCCTTCTTGGACAGCAGGTAGTAGAGGGCGCCGAACGTGAGCGCCAGCCAGAAGATCTGGGTCGGGAAGGTGGCGGGATTGAGCTGCGGCAGGCCGCCGGAGTGCTCGCCCCCGTGTTCGGCCGCGTTCTGCGCGGTCGCCGCGAGGACGGGGGCGGCCATCATGGTCAGCGAGGCGAGCGTGGTGCCCGCGACGCCCGACCAGCGGGCCAGCCGTCCCTTGGCCAACAGGTTCGACATGATCGGTCCCCCAAGGCAAAGGTACGGCGCCGTAAGCCCCCTGTAACGGTCCCCTTTCAACGGAGGCTTCCGCGGGGGTCAACCCACGGAAGCCCGTCGATCCGGAACTGGAGCCGGCGCCGCTTCAGAAGCGAAAGTCGCGTCTGGACGAGCCTTAGGCGAACAGGATCAGGAACGCGATCAGCAGGGCGAACAGCGCGACGGCTTCCGTCAGCGCGAAGCCCAGAATGCCGATCGGGAACACCTTCGGCTGCACCGCCGGGTTGCGGGCGATCGAGCCGATCAGGGTCGAGAAGATGTTGCCGATGCCCATGCCGACGCCGGCGAGGGCGATGACGGCCAGACCGGCGCCGATGAACTTTGCGGCTTCAGCTTCCATGATACTCATTCCTCTTCTGAAGGGTGAACTGGTGATGGGTAAGGCGGGATGCCCGGTCGGTTCTCAGTGCAAATCTCAATGCAGCTCGAGAGCGTCGCGGATGTACAGGCAGGTCAGGATCGCGAAGACATACGCTTGCAGGAACGCGACCAGGAACTCGAAGCCGGTCAGCGCGATGTTGATCGCGACCGGGACGATGCCAGCCAGGAAACCAACCGAGCCGAGACCGCCGATCATCAGGACCGTGAAGCCGGCGAACACCTTCAGCATGGTGTGGCCCGCCATCATGTTGGCGAACAGTCGGATCGACAGGCTGACCGGGCGCATCACGTAGGAGATCACCTCGATCGGGATGAGGATCGGGGCGAGCGCGATCGGAGCGCCGTGCGGCATGAAGAATGAGAAGAAGTGCAGGCCGTGCTTCATCAGCGCCAGCACCGTCACGAACACGAACACCGTCAGCGCCAGCGCGAAGGTGACGATGATGTGGCTGGTGAAGGTGAAGGTGTAGGGGATCATGCCCAGCATGTTGCCGAACAGGATGAACATGAACAGCGTGAACACGAACGGGAAGTACGGCTTGGCGTCGGCGCCCGCGTTCTCGCGGACCATGCCGGCGACGAACTCGTAGAACATCTCGGCCAGCGACTGCAGGCGGCCGGGAACCAGCGCGCGCGCCTTCATGCCCCGCACCAGCAGGCCATAGACCAGCAGTGACGCGATCACCATGAACAGCGCCGAGTTCGAGAACGACACGTCGTACCCGGCGATGATGAGTTGCATGATGGGGTTGATCTGGAATTGGTGCAGCGGATCCAAGGTCGTCCTCGCTCAATGTCCGTCGCCGTTGGGGCGCTGTGGGTCTTCTTTGTCGGTCCGGCGGTAGCCGGGAGCTAAGCCGAGCCCGGAGACGGCCCGGTAGACGTTCATAATTCCCGCCGCAGAGCCCAAAAAGAACATGACGATCAGGCCCCACGGTGCTGTACCAAGCCAGCGGTCGATCAGCCAACCGCCGCCGACGCCGACGATCATCGCAGCGACCAGCTCCACCCCGATCCGCCAGGCGACCCCGATGGGGCCCTGCGGGGCGCCGGCGAACCGGCTCGGCCCGGAGCGTTCCTCCTGACCTTCCCGCGCCTTGCGCAAACGGGCGTCGAGCTCTTCCAGCGACGAGGGAGGCTTCCGGTCGGTCATGCCGTTCTCCAGTCCTCCCAATCGCTCGCCACCACGCGAAAGCGGCGAGACCATACGGACAGGGCTCTACCCTGTCAAGAAGCAAAACCCTTGAGACAAGTGCTTGAAAAGGCTGCTGTTCCCATTTCGCTGGATGGTTTCGCAGAAGGAATTTCCGTTGCTGAGGCTTCGCTGTTGCGGAATCCGCAACGCCGCCTCAACTGCCGATGCGCTTCCTGATGTCTCCCGCCATCTTTTCCGGCCCGGCGGCGCCGGGGAACACGGCGACGAATTTCCCGTCCGGCCCCATCAGATAGACAAAGCCGGAGTGGTCCATCAAATAGTTGTCGCCGGCACTGCCGGGCGACTTGGCGGCGTACACGCGGTAGGCGCGTGCGACGTCGCGGATCTGTTCCGGCGTGCCGGTCAGGCCGATCAGGCGGGGGTGGAACAGCGGCACGTATTCCGCCAGATGCGCTACGGTATCGCGTTCCGGGTCCACGGTGACGAACAGCGGCTGCACGCGTTCCGCCGCAGGGCCGAGCGCGTCGAGCGCGCCGGCCATGGTGCTCAGTTCGGTCGGGCAGACGTCGGGGCAGAACGTGTAGCCGAAGTAGATCAGCAGATACTTGCCACGATAGTCGGCGTCGGTGACCGCCTTGCCGGTGTGGTCGGTGAGCCGGAACGGCCCGCCGACGGAGGCGGCGGTGGTCTCCACCTGACGGGTGGCGTTCTGGACCTGCCACCAGGCGATGCCGGCGGCGATGGCGAGTCCGACGAGAGAGGCGAGCGCGATGCGCAGGATGCGGCCGTTCATGCCGCCCAATGAAGGCAATTCCACGCTCAAGGTCAAGGGGCAGCGTTTCGGCTTCCTACGCCGCCTGCAGCTTCGCCGCCGCCGCCAGATGCTCGGCGAAGCGCTTGTCGTGTCGCTGGATGTGGTCGAACAGCCAGTCGCGCACCAGTTGCAGCAGATCGTCGCCGGTCGAAGGGGCGCCGCCGCCCTTGATGCGCCCGGCCAGTTCGGCCGCGCGGGCCTTCAGCGCCTCGTGTTGCGCCCTGTGCTCGGCGAAGGCGGGGTAGGCCGAGTCCCGCATCATCTGCTCCTCGTGGTCGAAGTGCAGGGCGGTGTAGGCGATCAGCTGTTCGACCACCTCGCCGACGACCGCGGCGGAGCGGCCCTTGCGGACGTTCTCGTGCACGCGGTTGACGAGGCCGACCAGGATCATGTGGTCGTTGTCGATGTCGTCGTTGCCCATGGCCAGGTCGCGGGTCCAGGGCATGTACAGCTCGCTGCCGGAGGCGGCGAAGAGGTCGCTGATGCCGGCGGCGTTCACCGCCTCGACGTTGATCAGGAAGCTGTCCACCACCGACTTCAGCGACTCCGCCTGCGCCGTCAGGCTCTGCGCCGCGGTCAGCACGCTCTTGGCGGACTGCTCGGTCTGCAGCGCCGCGTCGGAGACGTCGCCGATGCTGGCCGAGACCTGTTCGGTTCCTTGCGCCGCCTCGCCGGCGGAGCGGGCGATCTCCCCGGTGGCGGCGCCCTGTTCCTGAACCGCGGCGGCGATGGAGGTGCCGATCTCGTCGCTCTGGCCGATGATGGCGGTGATCTCGCGGATGGCGGTCACCGCCTGCTCGGTGGCCTGCTGCACGGCGGCGATCTGCTGGGCGATCTCCTCGGTGGCGTGGGCGGTCTGGTTGGCGAGGTTCTTCACCTCGCCGGCGACCACGGCGAAGCCTTTGCCCGCCTCGCCGGCGCGCGCCGCCTCGATGGTGGCGTTCAAGGCCAGCAGGTTGGTCTGGCTGGCGATGGAGGTGATCAGGTCTGCGACCTCGCTGATGCGGCGGGTGGCGTCGCCCAGGTTGGCGATCTGCGCGTTGGCCCGCTCCGACGCCTGGACCGCATGGCCGGAGATCTGCGCGTTCACCGTCACCTGGTGACTGATCTCGCTGATGGCGCTCGACAGTTCCTCGGCGGCGGCGGCGACGGTGTGCACGTTGACGGTCGCCTGCTGGGAGGCGCCGGCCACCGAGGCCGCCTGCTGCTTGTTGCGGTCGGCGGTGCCCGACAGGCTCTCGGCGGTGCGCTCCAGGCCATCCACCGCCTGGGTGACGGCGGCGATCATGCTGGTGACGGTGGCGTCGAAGTGGTCGGTCAGCCGCTCCAGCGCGCGGGCGCGCTGCTCGGTGACGCGGTGCTCCATGGCCTGACGTTCCCATTGCTCCTTGAGCGCCACCTGATTGCCGCGGAACACCTCCACCGTGCGGGCCATGACGCCCAGTTCGTCGCCGCGGTCCTGGCCGGGCACGTCGAAGTCTGTGTCGCCGTCGGCGAGGCGCTGCATGATGGCGGTGGTCGCGCGCACCGGACGCACGATGGTGCGGCTGATCAGCAGCGCCACCGACACCCCAAGCCCGGTCGCCAGCAGGCCGAGTCCGCCGAGCCGCAGCGCCGCGTTCCAGAACGCCGCTTCGACGTCGTCGATGTAGATGCCGGAGCCGATCACCCAGCCCCAGGGCTGGAAGCCGCGCACGAAGGTCAGCTTCGGCACCGGCGCCGAGGAGCCGGGCTTCGGCCACAGGTAGTCGACGAAGCCCTGCCCGTCGCGCCGCACCGTGTCGGCGAAGGCGACGAACAGCCTCTTGCCGTTGGGATCGGCGTTCTGCGACAGGTCCTGCCCGTCCAGTTCCGGCCTGATCGGGTGCATGACCATGCGCGGCGACAGATCGCTTATGAAGAAGTACTCGTCGGCGCCGTAGCGCATGGCGCGTAGGGCGTCCTTTGCGGCGGCCTGCGCCTGTTCGACGGTCAGCACCCCCTTGCTGGCCTGGGTTTCGTAATGGGCGGTCAGGCTGTAGGCCGTTTCGACGACGCTGCGCGTCTTGTCCTGGCGGTCCTTCAGCATCTCGGCCTTGAGGCTGAACAGGCTGAGCGGCAGCACGAGCACGAGGCCCAGCGCCGATACGGCGAGGATGACGGAGATCTTCCCCTTGATGCTGATGCGCTCGAACATGACTGCGCTTCCCCCGGATTGCGGAACAGGCCGATAGCTGGCAATTCCGATAAATTTTTTGAAAGCCTTATGGCAGAGGAGGAGGTGGGGGGGAAGGGGCAAGCTGTCGCAGGAGTGGAGCAACCGCTGCGGTATGACCGCTTCACGGTGGCGTATGGGGCGCTGGCCGGGCCGCCCAGGGCAAGGTCCGGCCAGCGCGTCCGGCAGTGCGCCGCTACAGCACCGTCAGCATGCTGGCGACCAGCGGGTGGCGGACGATGTCGGTCTCGGTCAGGCGGACCACCGCTATGCCCTCGACCGCCTCCAGCCGGCGCGCGATGTCGGCGAGGCCGGAGAGGTTGTCGAGCAGGTCGGTCTGGTCCGGGTCGCCCGTCAGCACCATGGTCGAGTGCCAGCCGAGCCGGGTCAGCAGCATCTTGATCTGCGCGTAGGTGCAGTTCTGCGCCTCGTCGATCACCACGAAGGCGTTGTTCAGCGTGCGGCCGCGCATGAAGCCGACGGGGGCGATTTCGATGGTGCCGTCCTGCATGAACTGGCGCAGGCGCTTGCCGCCCAACCGGTCGGACAACGCGTCGTAGAGCGGGCGCAGGAAGGGCGCCATCTTCTCGTGCATGTCGCCGGGCAGGTAGCCGATGCTCTCGCCGGCCTCGATGGCCGGGCGGGAGAGCACGATGCGGTCCACCTTGCCCGACTCCAGGGCTTCGACGGCGGAGGAGATGGCCAGATAGGTCTTGCCGGTGCCGGCCGGGCCGAGCGCCACGATCAGGTTGTGCTCCGCGATGGCGTCGAGGAGCGCCTTCTGGTTGGGGCTCTGGGGCTTGACTTTGCGGAGGTAGCTCTGGTCGCGGCGGTCCTCCCCGGCCAGGGGGCCGGTCAGCGGATCCCAGGTGCCGCCGTTCGGGAATAGCGGGTGGACCTTGGTCTCGGACACCAGCGCGGCCGCGCTGCCCTTGCTCTGTCGCTTGGCCATGACGCTCTCCTCAAGTCGTGGGATGGGCGGTTCGCGGCGGGCACAAAAAAACCTCCCCAGGGGGAGGTTCGTAACAACACGTGCGGTGAAACGTGCCCGACGCAGGCTTGCCGTTGCGAGGCCGATGCCCGAACCGTCGGGGCGACTGAGTGCCGCGATGGTCGCCGGGCATGTCGTCGATAAGGAATGATGCAAGCCAGACTCCTCGATCGAAGATGTGCCTCGCAACACCAATCATACCCTTGGGAACGGTACCTGTCAGCCGAAGTTGCGATCTACGTAAAAAATTCACACAAGATGTTGTGGTTATGACCCGCGGTGAGGTGTGTCGCCGTTGGTGGTGCGCTTCGGCGCCAGGGAAGTGCCCAGGATGTGGTGCTCCGATGTCTTCGTCCGCGCAAAGATAGGCGGATCTTCCCTCAGGAAACCCTTTACCCACAATATCGGGTTAAGTTACTATACTTTGTGGTGAGGAGGGTCCTCAGCCCAACACGTTGGCCGCGCTGATGGATTGCCCTGCCGGGAACGGCGGGCGTCCCTTGGGTTCGGCCCATGCCGCGTGCGCAGGGCTGAAGGTTGTCACTCCCTCCAGGCACGGTGGCACTTGAACAGGGCCGGCAGGCGTCGTTAGAAGGTGGCTGGCTCGCCGGTCGCCCGCACGGCGTGCGCGGTTCCGGCGGGCAATTTCGATCGACAGGGCATGTCAGGATGGTGGCGGTGAGCAGCGCCAATCAGGTGACCGAACGGGACGCGCCGTTCCAGTTGCGGGGCAACTCCTTCACCATGATGGTGCTGAAGGTGCTCGATCCGGCGTCGCCGAATTTCTTTGCGGCGCTGGCCGGCAAGGTTCGGCAGGCGCCCAACTTCTTCCGCCATGCCCCCATCGTGCTGGACTTCGACGAGCTGCCGGCGGACGCCGCGGCGATGGACGTCGCCGGTTTCGTCGCCAAAGTGCGCGAGCAGTACCTGCTGCCGGTCGGCTTCCAGGGCGGCCCGGCGCCGGTGCAGGAGCGGGCCCTGGCGCTCGGCCTCGTGCCGATGCCGACGGGGCGCGCCGCCAAGCTGGAGCTTGCCCGCCCGGTGGACAGTTCCGGCCAGCCGGTGGCGCCGCCGCCGGAGCCGGTGTACCGCCCGGCGCTGGTGGTGACCGAGCCGGTGCGCTCGGGCCAGCAGATCTACGCACAGGGCACCGACCTGATCGTTACGACATCGGTGAGCCATGGGGCGGAGCTGCTGGCGGACGGCAACATCCATGTCTACGGTGCGCTGCGCGGCCGGGCGCTGGCCGGCATTTCCGGCGATAACGGCGCCCGCATCTTCTGCCAGAGCCTCGAGGCGGAGGTGGTGTCCATTGCCGGCCTCTACCGCGTCAGCGAGGATCTGGACCAGTCGCTCATCAAGAAAGCCGTGCAGATCCGCCTGGACGACGGCTTTCTACGCATCGGACCGCTCTGAGCGCCCCATGGGGCAGCAGCGGAAACACGTTTTGGCAACTCTAGCTTCGTAGGAGAGGCTCGTTGGGCAAGATCATTGTCATGACTTCCGGCAAGGGGGGCGTCGGCAAAACGACGTCGTCCGCCGCTTTCGCGACCGGACTGGCCTTGCGCGGCTTCAAGACCGTCGTCATCGACTTCGATGTCGGCCTGCGCAACCTTGATCTGGTGATGGGCTGCGAACGCCGCGTGGTGTTCGACTTCATCAACGTCATCAACGGCGAGGCAAAGCTCAACCAGGCGCTCATCAAGGACAAGCGGGTCGACAACCTGTTCATCCTTCCCACGTCGCAGACGCGCGACAAGGACGCGCTGACCAAGGACGGGGTGGAGCGCATCCTCAACGAACTCTGCAAGGAGTTCGACTACATCGTCTGCGACAGCCCCGCGGGCATCGAACGCGGCGCGCTGATGTCGCTGTACTTCGCCGACCACGCGATCATCGTGACCAACCCCGAGGTCTCCTCGGTGCGCGACAGCGACCGCATCCTCGGTGTGCTGAACTCCAAGTCGCGCCGCGCCGAAAAGGGCCTGGAGCCGGTCACCCAGCAGCTGCTGCTGACCCGCTACGACCCCGAGCGCGTCGAGCGCGGCGAGATGCTGAAGGTCGACGACGTGCTGGAGATCCTGGCGATCCCGCTGCTGGGCGTGATCCCGGAGAGCCAGGCGGTGCTGCGCGCCTCCAACATCGGCATGCCGGTCATCCTCGACGAGAACTCCAACGCCGGCCAGGCCTACCTGGACTCGGTCGGCCGCTTCCTGGGCGAGGACGTCGAGCATCGCTTCACCACCGTGCAGAAGAAGGGCCTGTTCAGCCGCCTCCTGCGGAGGACCGCATGAGCATCTTCAGCTTCTTCCGGTCCACTCCCAAGGCCTCGGCCGTCCAGGCCAAGGAACGTCTGCAGATCGTCATGGCGCACGAGCGGGTCGGCCGGTCCGGTCCCGACTACCTGCCGATGCTCCAGCAGGAACTGCTGGCGGTGATCGCCAAGTACGTGGACATCGACGACAACAAGGTCGAGGTGAAGCTCGACCGTGGCGGCGACTGCTCCACGCTGGAGGTCAACATCGAGCTGCCGGGCCGCGAACAGATCAAGGCTCCGGTCAGCAAGGACGCGCCGGTGTCGAAGCCGGCCAACGGCCCGATCAATGGCGGGGGCAAGGATCCGCCGGTCAAGTCGGCGGCCAGCGTGCTCACCAACGGCGGCGTGTCGAAGCGCCGCTGAGGGCGCGCGTCCGCCCGCGCGCCCCAATTGTCATCCCCGTGAAAGCGGGGGTGGTGATCGTGCGCGAAGCTTACGCCTAGGCCATCCTCCTTACCTCTGGCGTGACCTTCCGTCCGGGTTTACGCCCGGCCCGGCACGGGGTATTCCTCGATAAACACGGGGAGGGATGCGCCGATGTTCCTGGACTGCTCGGACCAGATCGCCGGCAACGAGCCGCGGCTGTCGAACGGGGCCGCAGTCGTCGACGTGGATGGCGACGGGGCGTTCGAGGTGGTGGTGACGGGCTACGGCACCGGCAACCTCGTGCTCAAGTGGGACGGCCGGCAACTCCGGAACATCGCCGACCCGGTGCTCGCCGACCCCTCGCGCAAGGCGGTGGGCGTGGCCGCCGCCGACATGGACGGCGACGGGCGCGAGGAGATCTACATCCTCAACGCCGATTGCGGCGGGCAGCCCGACGAAACCTGCGACCGCCTGTTTGCGGGCTTCGGCACCCGCTGGTTCGACCTGCTGAGCCAGTCGGAGAACGCCTCGGCCGCCAACCGCCTGCCCGGCCGTTCGGTCGCTGCCCTGGACCGCGAGGGGCGCGGGCGTTACGGCTTCGTGCTCGCCACCGAGGGCGCGCCGCTGCGCCTCTACGAACTCAGCCGCCGCGGGCGGTTGACCGACGTGGCGGAGGACGCGGGCATCGACCTCATCGGCGTCGGGCGCGGGCTGGCCTGCGCGCCGGTCCTGGGCGACCGCATGGACATCGTCGCCGTCAACGAGGCCGGCCCCAACTTCCTGTTCCGCAACCTGGGCGACGGCACGTTCGAGGAGATCGCCGGCGAGCGCGGCATCGCCGACTCGCGCAACGCGGCGCGCGGCGTGGCGGTTCTGGATTCCGACGGCGACGGGCTGCTCGACCTGCTGATCGGCAACTGGGAAGGACCGCACCGGCTCTACCAGCAGCGCGCCGGCGGCGGCTTCGTCGATGCGGCGAACGCCGACTTGTCGTTGCCCTCGCGCGTGCGCACGGTGATCGCCGCGGACTTCGACAACGACGGCCATGAGGAGCTGTTCTTCAACAACTTCGGCGAAGCCAACCGCCTGTTCGCCTGGCGCGACGACGCGTGGAGCGAGATCGAACTGGGCGACGCGGTGGAGGCCAGGGGGTTCGGCACCGGCGCCGTGGTGGCCGACCTGGACGGCGACGGGCGGCTGGAACTGCTCGTCAGCCACGGCGAGGCGGAGGCACAGCCGCTGTCCCTTTACCGCACGCTGCCCAACGCGAACCGTTGGCTGCGCGTGCAGCCGCTCACCGCCTACGGTGCGCCGGCGCGCGGCGCGGTGGTCACCTGCACCGCCCGCGGGCGCCGGCAGACCCGGGTGATCTGCGCCGGTTCCGGTTATCTCTGCCAGATGGAACCGGTGGCGCACTTCGGCCTTGGTGCCGCCGACGCAGTGGAGCGGGTCGAGGTGCGCTGGCCGAGCGGGATGGTGGCCATCATCGACAACCCACCCATCGGGCGTGTGCTGACGGTCCCGCATCCGCCCGAGTGATCGCGGCGGTTGCTGCATTAATATTGCAGCGAAGAAATAAATTTTAACCTTTCCCGTCTAGCGTGCACGCGCATTGTGTTCCGGCCCAGCATTTCCGCGGGAAGTGTGGCCGGAAAGATGACAGATTTGTAACAATAAGGTCCCCGGCGGCGACCGCGGGGCCATCGAGGCATCCCATGGCACGACGCGACGTTCCCCTCACCGGAGTGGAGCGGTTCTTCGAGTCTGACGAAGTGATCGTCAGCAAGACGGACCTGAAGGGCCGCATCACATATGCCAACCGCGTGTTCCAGCGCGTGGCTGGCTATGGTGAGGAGGAGCTTCTCGGCCAACCGCACTCCATCGTCCGGCATCCGGACATGCCGCGCTGCGTCTTCAAGCTGTTGTGGGATACGCTGGGCGCCGGGCAGGAGATCTTCGCCTACGTCGTCAACCGCGCGCGAAACGGCGACCATTACTGGGTCTTCGCGCACGTCACCCCCAGCTACGACGAGGCCGGGCGGGTCATCGGCTACCACTCCAGCCGCCGCGTGCCGGAACGCTCGGCCATCGACAAGGTGGTGCCGCTCTACCGCACGCTTCTGGAGATCGAAGAAACGAACGCCGACCGTAAGAAGGGCATGGAGGCGGCGTTTGCAACCGTGGTCGGGCTCCTGACCGAGAAGGGGATCGGGTATGACGAATTCGTCTTCTCTCTCTAGGGCGTCGGCGCTGGCGCTGCTGGCCGGGGCGCTGGTGGTGGCCGGGGTGACGGTGGACGCGCTCGATGTCGGCGGTCTCGCGCTGCGCCTGACGCTGGGCGGGCTGACGCTGGCGGTGCTGGCCGGCTCGGTGCTCTGC
>JAEYOB010000521.1 GCA_023412175.1 Pseudomonadota bacterium
GCTATAGCCGGCGGCCGCTGTTTTCGCCACGAGGCACGGGCTGACTGCCATGTGCGCGTATGATCGGTAGATCAGCAGCCGATCCATGTCCTGGCGAACACCCAGGAGGTGGGCTTTGTAGTTCTCCCGCCCTCCGCCCATGTGAAATTTCTTGGCACCGCGTGCGATGCTTTCACAGATGGCCCTGTGGTAGCATAATGTTCCCAGTCTGTATTCGTTGTATTTGGGGTCGTGAGCGATCACCTCCGTCAGATACTCGGTACCGATCCGGTAGGTGATCATGCCTGCGCACAGGCGCCCATCGATCCGCGCGACGTTCACGACGCCGCATCGTCTGGCCAGCCTTATGATGCGCTTCGTTTCATCCTCGTCTATGCCGAATGGCTTCCCTTTCGAGGTGATGCGTGCTTGGCTCAAGCAGATCAGATCGCGTATGTGATTTTCGTGAATGTCCTCCTTTTCATAAAGTTCATAAGAAAAAGAGGGGAAATCTCTAAGGGTTTTCTTGCTGTAACGTTTTATTTTTTCCCTGGTAGCCTTTCCCAGGTTGTTCATGTATTGGGCTGGCGTGTGGGGCAGGGTTATGATCCAGTTTTCCTTCGAGTTGTGTCTTTGCGTCGGGTGGGGGAGCGATCCGGTATCCGCCTGGACGGCGTGGAAGCGGATGGCGTGAACCGAGCTGAAACTGGAAAATATATAATCTACAAACTTCTCAATTTCAGATTTGTTTAAGCAAATAAACTCATTCAACACCTCAGCAATTTCATTTTCTATACGAAATACAATCATTGCCAATACATTTGAGTTTTCTTTTGAAATATAGGTGCTTACGTCATCAGTTTTCCTAGATATCTCGAAGAATGCGGCTGATGAATGGATGTGCCCATACAGGCGTGTCAATTCCGCTTCTGCAAATGGCGGTATTCCTTCGTAATGAAATGAGTCCGCTGGATCGGGTTGCTGTCTTGCCACACAGTGGGCGCGGATCATCTCCATTGTCATGGCGATACCTCCCGGGGATTACTTTTTATGTGACCGGTACGTGCAGTATTGTCGCTTTGCGCCGGCTAAAGCATTTTGCTTGTATATCTAAGTAAAACAATATCGAAAAAGTGGTGCTTCGGAGTGCCCTTGTCGGGCGAATTGGTTAGCGCTTACGCACAGCGTCGCGGACAGGGTGTTCCGCCGCCTATGGAGTGCGTCCACGGGAGGAAGAAGGCCGTGCTCCGGGATCTGCCCCCGCACGCAAAGCAACGCCCTTTGGCATGCGGCGACACGGCTTCCCCGGCCGGCCGGCAGTGTCGCAGGGATCGCGCTTCACGATCCGGGGCGGGGCGTCGATACCCTGGCCCGGATGACTATCGTGCTGCCCGCCGCGGCACCCAGCCGGGCGCACCCTGGCCGTCGTCCTCGTCGAACAACTCGGCCAGCTTGTTCATCATGGTACCGCCCAACTGCTCGGCGTCGACGATGGTCACGGCGCGGCGGTAGTAGCGCGTCACGTCGTGGCCGATGCCGATCGCCACCAACTCCACCGGGCTGCGGCCCTCGATGTACTGGATGACCTCGCGCAGGTGGCGCTCCAGGTAGTTGCCGGCGTTGACCGACAGCGTCGAGTCGTCCACCGGCGCGCCGTCGGAGATCACCATCAGGATGCGCCGCTGTTCCGGCCGGCCGATCAGGCGGTTGTGCGCCCACAGCAGCGCCTCGCCGTCGATGTTCTCCTTGAGGATGCCCTCGCGCAGCATCAGGCCGAGGTTCTTGCGGGCGCGCCGCCAGGGCTGATCAGCCGCCTTGTAGACGATGTGCCGCAGGTCGTTGAGGCGGCCGGGGTTGGCCGGCTTGCCGGCCGACAGCCACGCCTCGCGCGCCTGTCCGCCCTTCCAAGCGCGGGTGGTGAAGCCCAGCACCTCGACCTTCACCGCGCAGCGCTCCAGCGTGCGGGCCAGGATGTCGGCGCTCATGGCGGCGATGGAGATCGGCCGGCCGCGCATGGAACCGGAATTGTCGATCAGCAGCCCGACCACCGTGTCGCGGAAATCGGTCTCCTTCTCGCGCTTGAAGGACAGCGGCAGGACGGGGTTGACCACCACGCGGCTGAGCCGCGCCGCGTCGAGGATCCCTTCGTCCAGGTCGAACTCCCACGACCGCGTCTGCTTCGCCATCAGGCGGCGCTGCAGCCGGTTCGCCAGCTTCGAGATGACGCCCTGCAGGTGCAGGAGCTGCTGGTCGAGCATCTGGCGCAGCCGCGCCAACTCGTCCGGATCGCAGAGGTCGGCGGCGTCCACCACCTCGTCGAACTGGGTGGTGAAGGCCTTGTAGGCGTTGGGGTCGGCTTCGTTGCGGCGGTTGTGCTCGGGGCGCCAGGGGTGGCCGGGGCCGGCCGGCTCCTCGGCGCCTTCGCCTTCGCCCATCTCCGCGTCGCCGTCGTCGCCGCCCTCCTCGGCGCCGTCGGCCATGTCCGTTTCCTGCATCTGCGGAGACGTCATGGACTCCGATTCGGTGGACACCTGGTCCTGGCCGCGGGTCTGGCCCTCGTTGGGCTCGTTCTCGTTCTCCTCGGACTTGCGGTCCTGGTCCTCTTCCTCTTCGGTGTCTGGCTCCTGGCCGACGTCCATTTCCAGCTCGGCCAGCAGCTTGCGCACGGCGCGGGCGTAGGCGTCCTGGTTGGTAATATGGGTGGCGAGGCCGTGGAAGTCGGGGCCGAGCTTCTCTTCGACCCAGCCGCGCCAGAGGTCCACCGCGTGGCTGGCGTTGTGCGGCGGCGCCTCGCCGGTCATCGCCTCGCGCGCCATCAGGCGCAACGCCTCGGCCAGCGGCGCGTCCTCGCGCTCGGTGATCTTGTCGAGGCCCTGCTTGCGGTAGCGCTCCTCCAGCGCGGCGCCCAGGTTGGCGGCGACGCCGGACATGGCACGGGCGCCCAGCGCTTCGCAACGCGCCTGCTCCAGCGCGTCGAAGGCGGCGCGCGCGGTGTCGCCCTGCGGCATGCGCTGGGCGTGGATGGCGTTGTTGTGGAAGCGCAGCCGCAAGGCGACCGCGTCGGCGGCGCCGCGCAGCGTGGCGACGTCGTGCGGGTTCAGGTCGCGCGCCGGTGTCGGCACGCGCACGCGCAGGCCGGCCACGCCCGGCGGCTCGGTGGAGAAGCCCACCTGCACGTC
>JAEYOB010000750.1 GCA_023412175.1 Pseudomonadota bacterium
GGAAGGGCAGCGCGGCAGCGAGGTCGAACCCGCCGGCGGCGCGGGGCAGCGCCCTGGCCAGAGCGGCGTACTGCCGGGCCACGTACGCCGGATCGGCATGCAGGAATGGTCCGAGCAGCACCGCGGCCAGTCCGATCAGCAGCCACGGCAGGATCCGCCGGGACACCGTGCCGAACAGCAGCGCCGGTACCAGCGCCGCCGGGTTCAAGGCCAGCGCCAGCGCCAGCAGCAGCCCGCCGCGCGCCTCGTGCCGCATGGCGATGTCCACCGTGGCGTGCAGCAGGACGCCCAGAGCGATCAGCTCCCAGCGGCCGTGCAGCAGGTCGATGGTGGCGGCGGGGATGGCGAGCACCAGGACGTACTGCGCGACGCGCCCGCCATCGTCCGGGCGGAGCAGCCGCGCCGCCCGGTACACTGCCAGCGTCAACACCGAGGCCGACAGCAGCCGCCAAAGCTGGTCGGCGACCACCGGCGGCAGCAGGGAAAAGGGGCTGAACAGCACCGCCGCGGCGGGAAGATGCAGGAAGCCGGGGGCGTCGGCGTACAGCGGCTCTCCGGCCCACCAGTCCAGGCTGGCGGCCATGAAGATCCGGGTGGAGGGCAGCAGCGGCTTGAAAAGCGCCAGCGCGGCGATGCCGACGTTGACCAGGATCCACAGGACCAAGCCCCAGTCGGCGTGCAGGATGCCTGCGAGGCCGCGCACCCTCACGCCCGCACCCCCCCGGTGAACCCCGGCGCCGTCCATCACCGCCTCATTCGGGACGAGTCAATCACGTCGAAAAGCCTACCGGATTTCCGTTTGCTTTCAAAGCTGCTGCGCCTTCGAACGAATCAGCGCACCGGCAGCGGTCGCGGTTCTGGATCGCCGTCCAGACCGGCGCCGGGCTCCAGGTCGGCGACGGCGGCCAGCCGCTGCACCACCGCGGCGCGCGGGCTGGCGACCTCGCCGTGCTCATAGGCGAGCACCTGGAGCCGGCCGCGCGCCACCTCCAGCAACTCCCCATGGCGCAACAGGAATCCCGGCGACGATGGTTTGCCGAAGCGCGCGTTGCCCATGGCAAAGGTCTCGTAGAGCAGCACCCCGCCGGGTGCCAGGGCGGCGAGGAGGCTCGGGAACAGCGGCCGGTGCAGGTAGTTCGTCACCACGATGCCGGCGAAGCGCCGCCCGGCCGGCAGCGGCCAGGGATTGCCCTGCTCCAGGTCGGCGGCCAGCAGCTCGACGCCCGGCGTGGCGGTCAGGTCGGCGACGCCACGCAGGTCGATGTCGATGCCCAGCACCGGATGGCCGCGGCGGTGGAACAGCCTCAGGTGCCGCCCCGATCCACAGGCGAGGTCCAGCACCGGCCCGCCGGCCGGCACCAGGGGCGCGAAGCGCTCGACCCAGGCGGAGAGCGGCTGAATGGCGGTGTGCAGGGGTGATTCACTCATGATTTGTCTTATATTCTTGCAGGGCGACGGGCGCGCAGGGCAGGGCCCGACCATTTGATGGTGACCGGCCCGGCGTGCTTGAACTATAGAACGTCCACATGCGTCCAACGAGCGGGGTTTCGTCGGGGACATGATCCTCTTCGAACTGAAATGCACTTCCGACCACCGGTTTGAGGTCTGGTTCCGCGACGGCGGCGCTTATGAGGCGCAAGCCGCGGCGGGCACCATCGCCTGCCCGCAGTGCGGCGATACCCAGGTCGGCAAGGCGCCCATGGCGCCGCGCATTTCCCGCAGGCGCAAGGACGCGGCGGAACCGGCGCAGGCCGCCCCGGCGTCCGGGGCCGCCGACGAGAAGGCCGCGGCCCTCCAGGCTGAGGTGATGCGCCACCTGGGCGAGCTGCGGCGTGCCGTGGAGGAGAACTGCGATTATGTCGGCGACCGTTTCGCCGAGGAAGCGCGGAGGATCCACTACGGCGAGACCGATCCCCGCGGCATCTACGGCGAAGCCAGCCCTGGTGACGTGGCCGAGCTTAAGGAAGAGGGTGTGGCAATACACCGCATCCCCTGGCTGCCGCGCACCAACTCCTGATCGGCCCATCGTCGTCTGCTTCCCTTCAATTCCGTGACGTTGCCGCCGTCCCGGCGAATTCCTGACTGCACGCGCGGTTGGGAAACAACCAGTCCGCGTGCCGTCAAGCGGGTTTTTAGTTTGGCTCGGCATCAAAAAGGTTGACGGGGCGGTGTGTTGGAAAGACCATACGCGCCGAGTGTCTTAAATACCCTAACAAAGCTCTCTGGCACTCGCGAGGGGACGCACGATGCAAGCAAATGCACAAAGAATTCTAGAAAATCCCAAGTTCCAGGAGCTGATTGCCAAGCGTTCCGCGTTCGCGTGGACGCTGTCCGTAATCATGCTCGTTATCTACTTCGGCTTCATCCTTCTGGTGGCTTTCGGCAAGGCGTTCCTGGGCACGCCCCTGGGCGCCGGCGTTACCACCTGGGGCGTTCCGATCGGCGTGTTCACGATCGTCTCGGCCTTCATCCTGACGGGCATCTACGTCCGCCGGGCGAATGGCGAGTTCGACGAACTGAACCGTCAGATCCTGGAGGAGTCGAAGTAATGCGGTCCATGTCAATGCGCCTTGGCGCGGCCGCTGCGGCTGTCGGCGCCCTGTTGCCCACCGCTGCGCTGGCCGCCGCCGTCGAAGGCGCGGTCACGAAGCAGGCAACGAACTACGAAGCCATCATCATGTTCGCGATCTTCGTGATCGCGACGCTGGGCATCACCTACTGGGCCGCCCGCCGCACGAAGTCGGCCAAGGACTTCTATGCTGCCGGCGGCGGCATCACCGGCTTCCAGAACGGCCTCGCCATTGCCGGCGACTACATGTCGGCCGCGTCGTTCCTCGGCATCGCCGGCCTGGTGTACATGAACGGCTTCGACGGCCTGATCTTCTCGGTGGGCTGGCTGGTCGGCTGGCCGCTCATCCTGTTCCTGATCGCGGAGCGGCTGCGCAACCTCGGCAAGTACACCTTCGCCGACGTCGCCTCCTACCGCTTCCAGCAGACGCCGATCCGCACGCTGGCCGCCTGCGGCTCGCTGGCCACGGTGACGTTCTACCTGATCGCCCAGATGGTCGGCGCCGGCAAGCTGATCCAGCTGCTGTTCGGCATGGACTACCTGTGGGCGGTGGTGATCGTCGGCGTGCTGATGATCGCCTACGTGACCTTCGGCGGCATGCTCGCCACCACCTGGGTGCAGATCATCAAGGCCGTGCTGCTGCTGTCGGGCGCCTCGTTCATGGCCATCATGATCCTGGCCAAGTTCGGCTTCAGCCCGGAGGCGCTGTTCAAGCGGGCCACCGAGGTGCACCCCAAGGGCTTCGCGATCATGCAACCGGGCTCGCTGGTCAACGACCCGATCTCGGCCATCTCGCTGGGCATGGCGCTGATGTTCGGCACCGCCGGCCTGCCGCACATCCTGATGCGCTTCTTCACCGTGTCGGACGCCAAGGAAGCCCGCAAGTCGGTGTTCTACGCCACCGGCTTCATCGGCTACTTCTACATCCTGACCTTCATCATCGGCTTCGGCGCGATCGTGCTGATCCTGGCTCCCGACGCCACCGGCGCCTTCCCGTTCCTGACGGCGGCCCCGGCGGCCGGCGCGCTGGCGAACCCGCTCGCCATCATCGGCGGCACCAACATGGCGGCCATCCACACCGCGAACGCGGTGGGCGGCAGCCTGTTCTACGGCTTCATCTCGGCCGTGGCCTTCGCGACCATCCTGGCGGTGGTGGCCGGTCTGACTCTGGCCGGCGCCTCGGCGGTGTCGCACGACCTGTACGCCTCGGTCTTCTTCAAGGGCCGCGTGTCCGAGCGTGACGAGATCCGCGTGTCGAAGATCACCACCGTGATCATCGGCATCGTCTCGATCTTCCTCGGCATCGCCTTCGAGAACCAGAACGTGGCCTTCATGGTCGGCCTTGCCTTCGCCATCGCGGCCTCGGCGAACTTCCCGATCCTGCTGATGTCGATGTTCTGGAAGCGCATGACCACCCGCGGCGCGGTGGTGGGCGGCTGGCTCGGCCTGATCTCGGCGGTCGTCATGCTGATCCTGGGTCCGACGGTGTGGAAGGCGGTGCTGGGCAATCCGGCCGCGATCATCCCGTACGACAACCCGGGCCTGTTC
>JAEYOB010000824.1 GCA_023412175.1 Pseudomonadota bacterium
TTGCCGACCCAGCCGGTGGCGCCGACGATGATCACGGAAGTCGTCATGCTCTCCCTTTCCTCCCTTTGAGACTGCTTCGTTGCCCTCACCCTACCCCTCCCGCCGGGGATGGGGAACAGGCCACACACGGCGGCCATTCCCGTCGCGGCGGCACGCGATCCTCGTCCCCGGCCTCCGATCTGCGCTATAGGAGGGGCCGTGAAAGCGGGTTGCCGGCGGTTCGGCTCTGGAGAGGGTGTATGAAGGTCAGCATCGACATGGGATCGACGACGTCCGGGTCTCCGGCGACGCTCGACCTCGAGGAGCTGCTCGCGACCCGGTTGCTGGTGCAGGGCAATTCCGGCTCCGGCAAGTCGCACCTGCTGCGTCGCCTGATCGAGCAGAGCGCCCAGTGGGTGCAGCAGGCGATCGTCGATCCCGAGGGCGACTTCGTCACCCTGGCCGAAGCCTTCGGCCACGTGGTGGTGGAGGCCGCCGACCACACGGAAGCCGCGCTGCAGCGCGTTGCCGGCCGCGTGCGCCAGCACCGCGTCTCCGTCGTGCTGAATCTGGAGGGCCTGGACACCGAGGCGCAGATGCGCGCCGCCGCCGCCTTCCTGGGCGGCCTGTTCGACGCCGACCGCGACGTCTGGTACCCCATGCTGGTGGTGGTGGACGAAGCGCAGCTGTTCGCCCCCGCCGCGGCGGGCGAGGTGTCCGACGAGGCGCGCAAGGTGTCGCTGGGCGCCATGACCAACCTGATGTGCCGCGGCCGCAAGCGCGGGCTGGCCGGCCTCATCGCCACCCAGCGCCTCGCCAAGCTGGCCAAGAACGTGGCTGCCGAGGCGTCCAACTTCCTGATGGGCCGCACCTTCCTGGACATCGACATGGCGCGTGCAGCCGACCTGCTGGGCATGGAGCGCCGGCAGGCCGAGGCATTCCGCGACCTTGAGCGCGGCCATTTCATCGCCCTCGGCCCGGCCCTGTCGCGCCGCCCGCTGCCGATCCGCATCGGCGACGTGCAGACGCATGGCCGCACCGGCAGCCCGAAGCTGATGCCGCTGCCGGAAACGCCCGACGAAGACGCCCGCGATCTGATCCTCAAGCCCGGCGAGGCGGACCCGCCGGCCCGCCCGGTGGTGGTGCGCCGCCCCCCGCCCCCGCCGGCACCCAGCACCAACGACCTGCTCATGCAGCTCGTCCAGGCGCGCCCCGCCGCCATGGCCCAGGCCGCCGACGAGGAACCGGCCGAGGACCAGGGCCCGCTGCTCGACGAGATCCTGCGCCAGGTGCTGGCGGACCCGGAGGCGTCGTTCCGCTCGGTCGCGGTGCTGTACCAGGATTTCCTGGTGCGCTGCCGCATCCACAACGTGCGCGGCAAGCCGCTCGACCTGCCGGCCTTCCGCCGCAAGCTGGCGACCGCGCGCGCCGGCGTGGACGCGCAAGCCGGCGACAGCCCGGACTGGGAGAAGGCCACGGCCTGCGCCGCCGGGCTGGAAGAGGATATCCAGGGCGTCTTCCTGCTGCTGGCCCGCGCCGCCATGGACCGCGCCCCCTGCCCGTCCGACGCCGAGATCGCCCGCGCCTGCGGCAGCCGCTCGACCGGGCGGGCCCGGCGGCTGCTGGCCTATATGGAGCAGCGCAACCTCGTGGTCAGCCGCAACGACCGCGCCGGCCACCGCATCGTGGCGCTGCCCGGCCTGGGCTGGGAGACGGCGCCGGGCGACCCGAACGCCTCGGACGAACCGCGGCCCGACGACGGCGACCTGTTCGCGATCGCGTAGCGCCGGGTTTCGATGCTTCCAGAGACTCGGCGTCGGCCGCCGCCGTGCGGACGACGTCCTAGGGGGTTCCCTCGCGCCGCCGTCGGCGCTATGTCGGTGGCATGCAGACCTGGACCGAGGGCTACGTCGGCGACATCGCCTACGCCCATTCCTTCTACGCCGAGATGGCGCCGACGCACCTGAGCTTCGCCCTGCTGCTGGCCGGCGTGCGGCCGCCGGACCTGTCGGGCGGTTTCACCTATGCCGAGCTGGGGTGCGGTCAGGGTTTGACCTCCAACCTGCTGGCCGGCGTGCACGCGCACGCACGGTTCGAAGCGGTGGACTTCCTGCCCGTCCACGTCGCCGACGCCCGCGATCTGGCAGCGCACGCCGGCAACACGAACGCGGCCTTCTCCGAGGACAGCTTCGCCGAGTACGCCGGACGCGACGGGCCGGACCTCGACATCGTCGCGCTGCACGGCGTGTGGACCTGGGTAAGCGCCGAAAACCGGCGGATTCTCACGGATATTCTGCGCCGGCGGCTGAAGCCCGGCGGTGTGGTGTACGTCAGCTACAACTGCCTGCCGGGCTGGGCGGCGCACGCGCCGATCCGCAAGCTGCTGCTGGAGCACACCGCGGCCGGCTCCGGGCCGCTGCCGGGTCGTATCGGGAAGGCGCTGGGCTTCACCGCGCGCATGGCCGGGCTGGGCGAAGGCTATTTCGACCGGGTGCCGAGCACCCTGGGCCACATCAACAGCCTCGACAGCAAATCGGACAGCTACATCGCGCACGAGTACCTGAACCGCGATTGGACGCCGTTCTACCACGCCGACGTGGTGCGGGAACTGGCCGCCGCCAAGCTGGACTTCGCCGCCTCGGCGACGCTGGCCGCGCATGTCGACGACGCGATGCTGAGCCCGCAGGGGCTGGCGCTGCTGAACGAAGCGGAAGACCCGACGCTCCGCGAGACGTTGCGGGACTACCTGACCGACACGCGGTTCCGACGCGACCTGTTCGTAAAGGGCGCGGTCCGTCTCCCGGCAAGTGAGCGCGAGCAGCGCCTGCGGGCGATGCGCTTCGGGTTGGCGGTACCGCGCAGCGAGGTGCCGGGGACGGTGAGCGCACCGGCCGGCGAGATCGACCTGCCGGCCGCCAAAACCCTGGCCGATGCGCTGGTCGAAGGCCCCCGGACGCTGGACGCGCTGCTGGCGGAGCCGGATCTGGCCGCATACGGCCTGGAGGCGGTGTTGCGCACGGTTGCTCTGCTCGGCGCTGCGGTGATGCCGGTGCCGGAGGGCATCGACGGGGAGCGCGTCCGGCGCTTCAACGCTGCCGCGCTGGAGCGCAACCGCCACGGCCCGGAGGTCCGCCAGTTGGCCTCGCCGGTGCTGGGGACCGGCGTGATGGTCGGGTTGCTGGAGCGGCTGTTCCTGCTGGCCGAACAGCGGAGCGAGGATCCGGCGGCGTTCGTGTGGACGGTGCTGTCGGAGCGCGGCAAGCGCCTGCGGCGGGACGGCCGGGAACTGCAAACGGATGCGGAGAACGTCGCGGAGTTGAAGCGGCTGTACGAGGGATTCGCGGGCGGACAGCGGGTTTGGCTGAAACGGCTGGGAATCGCCGGATAGGCCCACGCCGCCCCCTTCCTCCTTATCGCCCCTTGCCCGCCGGCGTCCTTCTCCGTCCGGCCCCGGCCTGCTGCGTGAAGAACGGCTTGCCGCCGCCCTTCTTCGCGCATGCGCCCTTTCCCGTTCCCGACGGTTGCCACGCCGGAACGAGGTGCTGCGCCCCCGGCCCGATCAGGTCGGCGCGGCCCATCTCCTTCAGCGCCTCGCGCAGCACCGGCCAGTTCTCCGGGTCGTGGTAACGCAGGAACGCCTTGTGCAGGCGGCGCTGCTTCAGGCCCTTCGCCGAACTCACCGTCTCGCCGCCGACGCGGCGGACCGGGCGCAGCGTGTTGCGGCCGGTGTGGTACATCGCCGCCGACACCGACATCGGCGAGGGCAGGAAGGTCTGCACCTGATCGGCGCGGAAGCCGTTCCGCTTCAGCCACAGCGCGAGGTTCATCATGTCCTCGTCCGTGGTGCCGGGGTGCGCGGCGATGAAGTAGGGAATCAGGTACAGTTCCTTCCCCGCCTCCTTGGCCGCCTGCTCGAACAGGCGCTTGAAGGAGTCGTAGGCACCGATGCCCGGCTTCATCATCTTGGACAGCGGCCCGGCCTCGGTGTGCTCCGGCGCGATCTTCAGGTAGCCGCCGACGTGGTGCTTCACCAGCTCCTTCACGTACTCCGGGCTCCTGACCGCAAGGTCGTAGCGCAGGCCGGACGCGATGGAGATCTTCTTCACGCCCTTGACCGCGCGCGCCTTGCGGTACAGCTCGACGAGCGGGCCGTGGTCGGTGCCGAGGTTCTTGCAGATGTCCGGGTAGACGCAACTCGGCCGGCGGCACGTGCGCTGGATCGCGTCATCCTTGCAGGCGAGGCGGTACATGTTGGCGGTCGGTCCGCCCAGGTCGGAGATGTGCCCGGTGAAGCCCTTGGTCTTGTCGCGGATCTCCTGGATCTCGCGCAGGATGGAATCCTGCGAGCGGCTCTGGATCACCCGGCCCTCGTGCTCGGTGATCGAGCAGAAGGAACAGCCGCCGAAGCAGCCGCGCATGATGTTGATCGAGAAGCGGATCATCTCCCACGCCGGGATGCGCGCGTCGCCGTACTGCGGGTGCGGGGCGCGGGCATAGGGCAGCGCGAAGACGCCGTCCATCTCCGGCGTGGTCAGCGGGATCGGCGGCGGGGTCAGCCACAGCTCCTTGTCGCCGTGCCGCTGCACCAGCGGCCGGGCGTTGCCGGGGTTGGCCTCCTGGTGCAGCACGCGCGATGCCTGGGCGTAGAGCACCGGGTCGCTTGACACCTGCTCGTAGGACGGCAGGCGGACGACGGTCTGCTCCGGCTCGCCGGGGCGGGGGTTGAGCGCCTCGCCGTCTTCCACCGCCACCGCGGCGTCCACCACGTGCCAGTCCTCCGGCACCGCGTCGCGCAGGAAGGCGGTGCCGCGGATGTCGTGCATTGCGCGCGGCGCCTCGCCGCGGGCGGCGCGGTGGGCAAGCTCAACCAGGGCACGCTCGGCGTTGCCGTAGAGCAGGATGTCGGCCTTGGCATCCACCAGCACCGAGCGGCGCACCTTGTCCGACCAGTAGTCGTAATGCGCGATGCGGCGCAAGGACGCCTCGATGCCGCCCAGCACGATCGGCACGTCCTTGTACGCCTCGCGGCAGCGCTGCGAGTAGACGATGGCGGCGCGGTCGGGCCGCTTGCCGCCCTCGTCGTTCGGCGTGTAGCTGTCGTTGTGGCGCAGCCGGCGGTCAGAGGTGTAGCGGTTCACCATGGAATCCATGTTGCCGCCGGTGACGCCAAAGAACAGGTTGGGCTTGCCCAGCACCTTGAACGGTTCGGCGTTCTGCCAGTCCGGCTGGGCGATGATGCCGACGCGGAAACCCTGCGATTCCAGCAGCCGCCCGATGATCGCCATGCCGAAGCTGGGATGGTCGATGTAGGCGTCGCCGGTGACGACGATCACGTCGCAGCTGTCCCAGCCCAGCGCATCCATCTCGGCGCGCGAGGTCGGCAGGAACGGCGCGGTGCCGAAGCGGTGCGCCCAGTGCTTGCGGTAGGAGAAGATATCCTTGGCGGTCGGCATGCCATGTCCTGGTGACGGAAGGGCCCCTGGAGGTAGCCCATCCGCCATCACATAGCGCGTCCGGTGCTCGGTTCAAAAGCTCTCAAGGGTTAGGGGGTGTTTTTGTCCCCTAACCCGGCAGGTTCAATTCGCCGCGAAGCAATAGAACAGCCCCGCGCCGCCGGTGCCCTTCAGCGCATCCTGGCTGCAGCCGCCGCGCGAAGGGTGCGAGGAGTTCCAGGATTTGGCCGGTGGCGAGTCGTCCAGGCCCGTGCGGTCGTGGTGACCGACCATCACCGCACCCTCGGTTCCGCTCTTGGTCCAGTTCCCGCAGGTGCGGTCCTCGCTCCCGGTGAACGCCGTCCCGTCCGGCTGCGAGCCGGTCAGCACATCGTGCATGTTGGGCTGGTCGCCACGGCCCTTGACCATCTCGCCCTTCTCGGTGACGGCGGTCTGCTTCGTCAGGTTGTTGCTGGGGCCGTGCAGGTCCTCGACGCTCTTGGCGATCACCTCGGCCTTGGCGTTCTGCCAGGGGCCGCGGCCGATGCGGTCGCGGGCGTTCACCGCCGGCTGTCCGCCCATGGCCTGGGTGCTGAGATAGGCGCGCCACGTCTTGCCGCCGGCCCCCGCCGCCTGGGCCAGTTGCTGGCAATGCCGGTCGGCCCCCTCCAGCCCACCCAGATCCGCGCCCTTGCCGGACCCGGCGCTGGTGACGAAGAAGCTCATGCCGCCTTGCTGCGCCTGGGCGGCGCCCGCCGCGAGCAACAGCACCGCCGCCAGCACCGGCACCTGAATCGTCCGCTTCATGGTGTTCCCCCTGTTTGTTTCCGCACGTCCTGCTGATCCTGGACGCCCAACGGGCCCCGGTTATTCCCCGCAGGATTCCGCACATAAAGCAGGATTCCGCACATAAAAAAGCCCCGGACGCTGAAGCGTCGGGGGCTTTCGTGCGCGTGGATCAGGCCAGCAGGCCGATCTGATCCATGGGGATCGCCTCGAAGCCGTGCTGGTACATCGGCGAGTTGCCCGCCAGCGAATAGTCCCCCGCCGCCGGGTTGACGAACAGCGGGTTCAGCGTCAGCGCGTCCGTGTCGTACCCCGCCGCCTGCCAGTCCCTCAGCGTGCCCTGCACGCCCGACATCGCCTGCGGCCACACCTGGAACAGCCGCGCGCTGGCCTCCAGGTAGGCATAGGCGTTGTCGTGGAAGGTGCCGGCGTTCTTCGGCCCGTCGATGGCGATCACCAGCCCCTGGTTGGTGGCGTCGATCACGTTGTGGTGGATGTCGTTGCCGGACATCGGCGTGCCCTTCCAGCCACCCCAGCCGACGCTCTGCTGCAAGCCGATCTCGCGGCCTTCGTTGCCGGCGATGATGTTGTTGAACACCTGGTTGTTCCAGCCGCCGTGCAGGAAGACGCCGCCCAGGTTGTCGTGCACGATGTTGCTCTTCACCGTGGCGCCGCTGGTCCAGTCGTCCAGGTAGATGCCCCAGCTCACCAGCTGCTTCGGATCCAGCCACGTCGGCGAAACCGAGCCGTCCCAGCGCACGTTGCCGAACGCCGTGGTGTCGGACACGTCGTTGTAGGCGACCACATGGCCGGTGGCGGTCTGCTGGCGGTTGATCAGGTAGATGCCGCCACCGTCGCTGGTCTCGCGGTTGGAGTCCACGACCTTGTTGTAGGACACCGTCACCCGGTAGGTCTCGTCGCCGGACGCCAGCACCGAGCCGACGGCAATCGCCTTGCCGGGCGTATGCTCGACGAGGTTGTGGGTGACCTTCACGTCGTTGCTGCCGTTGATCCAGATGCCGTCGCTGCCGCGGTCCACCGAGCCGGCATACTCGACCCGGTTGTTCGAGACCTCGGCGAAGTTGGAGCCCATCTTGACGAACACCGCCTCCAGGCCGGTGTGGTCGAAGCTGTTGCCGGTCACCTTGGCGTTGGGGCTGGACTGCACGGTGATGCCGTAACCGCCATTCTCCACGGTGTTGTTCTTGAAGACCAAGCCGTCGGCGCCCTGCGCGTAGACCGAGTGGCCGTTCGGCCCACCGTCGGCCAGCGTCAACCCCTCGATGGTGACGTTCTTCGCCCCGCCCAGGCCGAACAGCACGGGAAGCTGCGATGCGACGATCTTGTGGCCGGCCGGCGAGCCGCCCTCCGGCCGGAACAGGATCTGGTTCGACGCGGAGTCGTAGAACCACTCCTTGGTGGCGTCGAGCTGGTCCTTGGAATTGTAGACGTAGAAGCGGCTGCCCTCGGCGAAGGTGTCATAGGTGCCGCCGCCCAGCGTGATGACGTTGCGCGCGTAGTCGATGCCGGTCACCGGCACCAGCACGTTGTCGTAGCCGTGCTGACCGAAGGCGCTGACCATCAGCCCCTTGGTGTCGGCGAAGTGCGGCACGGTGCCGGCCTTGAAGGTGATCTGGTTCCCGCTGTTGGTGCCCGAGGCGGGCTTGTCGGCGATCAGCCAGCCGCCCTCGATGGGCTTCGTCGGATCCTCGTTGGGGGTGCGCGCCACGGTCTGGCGCTCGCCGTCCATGGACAGGTCGAGCACCGGCTTGGATCCGGCGGGGAGCTGCGCGCTCCACAGGCCGTTGCCGCGCGACACCCAGTTCTCGATCAGCGTGCCGCCGTGGAACACCGGCTTCTCGTTGCCGTAGGCGGCGAAGCGGACGCCGGAATCCTGGCCGTCCAGCCAGACCTGGTCCTTCATGTAGTAGTCGCCACCGCGCACGTAGGTGGTGTCGATGTCGCTGGTGCGCATGGCGCGCTGCGCCGCCTGGAGCGTGGCGAACGGGCCGTCAGTGCCGTCGGCGTTGGGCGCCGCCAGCTTGCCCGACCACGTGTCCTTGCCATTGGTCGCCACGTAGAAGGCTGGGCCGGTGGGCGGCGTGGTGGTGGGAGGTGTGGTGGTGGGA
>JAEYOB010000827.1 GCA_023412175.1 Pseudomonadota bacterium
CGCGCCCCCCCCCCCCCCCCCCCCCGCCGCCGTGTAGGCGCCCACCCCCGGCAATTCCAGCAGCCCGGCTTCGGTGTCGGGGAAGCGTCCGCCGTGCTGCCCGGCGACCGCCTTGGCGCACTTGTGCAGGTTGCGCGCCCGCGCGTAGTAGCCGAGCCCGGCCCACGCCACCAGCACCTCGTCCAGCGACGCGGCGGCCAAGCCGTTCACGGTCGGCCAGCGTTCGGTGAAGGCGCGGAAGTAGGGGGCGGCGGCGGGCACGGTGGTCTGCTGGAGCATGATCTCCGACAGCCACACCCGGTAGGGGTCGGCGTATTCCCCCGGCGGGCTGCGCCAGGGCAGGTCGCGGCGGTGGCGGTCGTACCAGGACAGCAGGCGGTCGGCGATGGGGAAGGCGTCGGTCATGCGGCTGAGAGATAGCGATCCGCGCCATCCCGCAAAAGGGTCATGGCAGAGGGTCTGGCATCCGGCCTCCCGGCACGCTAGGTTCTCGGCCAAGCGCACTAATGGGACACTTCATGGCCGGACCACGACTTATTGGCCGCACGGTGCCGGAGGTGGCGGGCAAGGCGCTGGGCAAGAAGGGCCTTGCCTTCGGCGCGCTGATCACCGACTGGCCGAGCATCGTCGGACACCAGCTGTCGTTGCGCACCCAGCCGGAAAAGCTGGTCTTCCCGCGCGGCAAGCGCGAGAACGCGACGCTGCACGTCCGCGCCATGGGCGCCATCGCGCTGGAACTTCAGCACCTTGAGCCGATCATCATCGAGAAGATCAACGGCTTCTTCGGCTACAAGGCGGTGTCGAAGCTCCGCCTCGTCCACGCCGCCCCCATCTCCATGCCGACGTTGCGCGCGCCCACGCCGCGACCGCTCAGCATGGACGAGGAGATCACCGTCATGTCCGCCACCGCCACCATCGAGGACGAGGGCCTGCGCGAGGCGTTGGAACGCTTCGGCCGCTCGCTTCTGGGGCGCCGGCGGAAATGACACCCCGCTGGAGGCTTGCCGCCTCCGCCCCGCTCGCTATAATCCCTACATTTAGTATTCAGGAGGCCAAGTTGCGCCGATACGTAGCTGCTCTGGGAGCGTTCGCCCTGTTCGCCGTGGTTGCCCTGGCCGGCGGCCCCGCCGACGCCCAGTCCATCGACACCACGAAGGCGCTGACCGAGCGCGTCCTGGGCGACCCCAAGGCCCCGGTCACCATCGTCGATTACTCGTCGATGACCTGCCCGCACTGCGCGCGCTTCCACACCGACACGCTGCCGAAGATCAAGGAGCAGTACATCGACACCGGCAAGGCGAAGCTGGTGTTCCGCGACTTCCCGTTCGACCAGTGGGCGCTGCGCGCCTCCATGCTGGCCCGTTGCGCGCCGCCGGATCGTTACTTCCCGCTGCTCGACGTGCTGTTCAAGAACCAGGCGCAGTGGGCGACCGCCAAGGATCCGGGAGCGGCGCTGACCCAGATCGGCAAGCTGGCCGGCGTGTCCGAGGACACCATCAAGGCCTGCTGGGGCGACCAGAAGCTGGCCGACGGCATCCTGAACATCCGCCTGGAAGGCCAGAACAAGGACAAGATCGAGTCGACTCCGACCTTCGTCCTCAACGACGGCGCCGCCCGGATCGAGGGCGCCCAGTCCTTCGAGACCTTCGCCGCCACCATCGACAAGCTGGTCAAGTAAGCGGGTCCGGTTCCGTGCACTTCTCGCGCCTCCGCCTGTCCGGCTTCAAGTCGTTCGTCGACGCCACCGATCTGGTCATCGAACCCGGCATGACCGGGATCGTCGGCCCGAACGGCTGCGGCAAGTCGAACCTGGTGGAGGCGCTGCGCTGGGTGATGGGCGAGACATCCGCCAAGAAGATGCGCGGCGGCGACATGGACGACGTCATCTTCGGCGGCACGTCCAGCCGCCCGGCGCGCAACCTGGGCGAAGTCTCGCTGACCGTGGACAACCGGTCGCGCACCGCCCCGGCCGGCTTCAACGAACACGACGAGCTGGAGATCACCCGGCGGATCGAGCGCGGCTCCGGCTCCGACTACCGCATCAACGGCAAGCTGGTGCGCGCCCGCGACGTCCAGTTGCTGTTCGCCGACAACGCGTCGGGCGCCAACTCCCCGGCCCTGGTCAGCCAGGGCAAGGTCGGCCAGATCATCAGCGCCAAGCCGCAGGACCGCCGCATGCTGCTGGAGGAGGCGGCGGGCATCACCGGCCTGCACTCCCGCCGGCACGAGGCGGAGCTGCGCCTGAAGGCGGCCGAGGGCAACCTGACGCGGCTGGACGACGTCATCGGCGCCATGGACACCCAACTCCAGAGCCTGAAGAAGCAGGCCCGGCAGGCTAGCCGCTACCGCAACCTGTCCGAACAGATCCGCAAGGCCGAGGCGATGCTCTGGCATCTGCGCTGGATCGCCGCCCAGGCCGACCTCGAACGCTCCCGCGCCGCCTTCGTTAAGGCCGAGGGGATCGTGCGCGACCTCATGCTGGCAGTCACCCAGCAGACCTCCAGGCGCGCCGACGACGCTGCCGGCCTCCCCGAGAAGCGGCAGGCCGAGGCATCCGCCGCAGCCGCCCTGCAGCGCCTCGTCATCGCCAGGGAACAGCTCGACGCCGAGGAGCGCCGCGTCGCTGACCAGCAGCGCGCGCTTCAGGCACGCCTCCAGCAGATCGCCGGTGACCTTGGCCGCGAGCAGGCGCTGGCCGCCGATGCCGGCGACGCGCTGTCCCGGCTGGAGGAGGAGCGCGACCGCCTTCTCGAAGCCCAGGCCGACGAGGAGATGCTGGAGGAGGCCGCGCGCGAGGCACTGACCGACGCCCGCGAGGCCGTCGAAGAACTTGACCGCGAACTGACGCGGCTCACCGAGCAGGCCGCCGCAGACGAGGCCCGCCGCGCCGCCACCCAGCGGCAGGTCGGCGACCTGGAAGGCCGCGCAGCCACGCTCACCAAACGCATCGGCGAACAGCAGGTGCAGCGGGCGCTGATCGAGAAGGAGATCGCCGGCCGTCCCGATGTCGCCGAGGCGGAACTGGCCGTCGAGATGGCCGAGCAG
>JAEYOB010000832.1 GCA_023412175.1 Pseudomonadota bacterium
GTGCTTGCCCTCCGGTTCGGGCGTGCGCAGGCGCGCCCGCGACAGGCCGGTCAGCACGGTCGCGGCGCCGGCGAGGAACGCCGACAGCGCGACCAGCAGGACCACCGGGGCGAACAGGATCCACAGCGCCGAGGCGTCGCGCGGGATTGCCCCGAGATCCGGCATCATGTCCATGCGGCGTCAGGCCCGCCGGAAGGAGGTCGACGCCTTACGCCGCAACGGCATCCTCCAGCAGCGCGCGCACCGCCGCGGCGTCCACGTCGCGCATGGTGAAGGCATCGCCGAGACGGCGGGCCAGCACGAAGGTGATGCGGCCGTCCTTCACCTTCTTGTCCTTGGCCATGGAGGCGATCAACTCGTCCACGTCCCACTCCACGCCGGGCACGTCGGCGGGCCGGGTCGGCAGGCCGACCGCCTTCAGGTGCGCCCGCGCCCGCTCGGCGTCCGCCGCCGGGCACAGGCCCAGGCGGACGCTGAGGTCGAACGCCAGCACCATGCCGATGGCGACGCCCTCGCCGTGCAGAAGCCGCGCGCCGAAGCCGGTCGCCGCCTCCAGCGCATGGCCGAAGGTGTGCCCGAGGTTGAGGAGCGCGCGGTCGCCGCTCTCGCGCTCGTCGATGCCGACGATGTCGGCCTTGGCGCGGCAGCTTGCCGTCACCGCGTGGCGGCGGGCATCCGAATCGCCGTCCACCACGCGCCGGCCGTTCTCCTCCAACCAGGCGAAGAAGTCGGGCAGGCGGATCAGGCCGTACTTGACCACCTCGGCATAGCCGGCCAGCACCTCGCGCCGCGGCAGGGTGTCCAGCGCCGCGGTGTCGGCGATCACCAGCCGCGGCTGGTGGAAGGCGCCGACGAGGTTCTTGCCGTGGCGGCTGTTGATGCCGGTCTTGCCGCCGACCGAGCTGTCCACCTGGGAGAGCAGGGTGGTGGGCACCTGCACGAAGTCGATGCCGCGCAGTGCCGTCGCCGCAGCGAAGCCGGTGATGTCGCCGATCACCCCGCCGCCCAGCGCCACCAGCACCGCCGAGCGTTCGATGCCGCGGCCGAGCACGGCGTCCAGCAAATGTTCGAAGTGGGCGAAGTCCTTGGTCTTCTCGCCGTGCGGCAGCACGATGGCGGTGCCGGGCTCGATCCCGGCGCCGCGCAGGCTGGCTTCCAGCGTCGGCAGGTGCCGCGGCGCCACATTGTCGTCGGTGACGATGATCGGCGCCTTGCCCCGCGTGATCGCGGCGATGCGCGGCCCGGCCCCGGCCAGAATGCCGTCGCCCACCAGGATGTCGTAGCTGCGGGGGCCGAGCTCGACCCGGACGGTATCGGTCATGATGGGTGCTTCTCCTCCGGGCCGGCGCCGCGGCGGGGTTGGCGGATCGGGTGGCCGTAATGGTTTTCCAGCGCCTCGATGACGCGCGCGACGGTGTATTCGGGCGGGTGCTCGTCGCTCTCCACCGTCAGGTCGGCCTCGGCGTAGATCGGATGGCGCTGCTCCATCAGGTGCCCCAGGATCTCGCGCGGGTCGCCCTTCTTCAGCAGCGGCCGGTGCGTGCGGCGCGCGGTGCGCTCCACCAGGACGTCCAGCGCGGCGCGCAGCCAGACCGACGTGCCGCGCTCGCGGATCAGCGCGCGGGTCTGCGGGTCCATGAAGGCGCCGCCGCCGGTCGCCAGGATGTGCGGGGTGGGTTCGGTCAGGAGGCGGGCGATGATCTTGCGCTCACCGGCGCGGAACGCCGCCTCGCCGTCGCGGGCGAAGATCTCGTCGATGGTGCAGCCGGCGGCGGCCTCGATCTCGGTGTCGGCATCGACGAAGGGCAGGTTCAGCTTGCTGGCGAGCCGCCGGCCGATGGCGCTCTTGCCGGCGCCCATCAGGCCCACCAACACGACGGTTCGTGGCAGGACGGTCTTGGGCAAAGGGTCAACTCCCGGTCGTTCGGCACGGCCGCGGCCGCTGTTGCGCGGCAGCCGTGCCGGGGCTAAGGTGGTACACCGCTCGGACGTCAACCGAACGGCTGGTCCTATGGGCGTGCGCGTCTTGCTTAGCATGAAAGCGCATCCTTGTCCCAACCCCTGCGGACTCTTGCCGTGGTACGTCCGAAATCCCGTTCCTTTTCCTCTGCCGGTTCGTCCCGTCCCATGAAGACTCGCGTGCTTTCCACTCTCTTCGTGCTGTTGCTGGTCGTGGCCGTCGGCGGCCTCGCCGTCCTTGGCACCTGGGACATGCCCGCTCCCTCCAAGGCGGTCGAGAAGGTCATCCCGGATGAGCGTTTCCCGCGCTGAGCGCGCCGGAACCGCTTTGCCGGGCCGCCGGGCCGCGCCCGCCGCCGTCGCGATTCTCCTCGCCACGTCCACCATTGCCGTGCCCTCGGCGTGGGCGCAGCAGGGGCCGATCCGCCTTGGGCCTCCCGTCGCCGACACGCCCCGGTCGGTGACCGTCCCGGTGGTGCCCGCCGATCCGGGCGCGCCGATCATCGTGCCGCCCCCGCGGGCGGCCGAGCCCGTGAAACCAGCCCCCGCCGAACCCGCCGCGGCGGACCCGATCGTCCCGGCGCCCGCCAGGCCCGGCCTGATCCAGGCCGCGCCGCTGGCCGCTCCCGATCCGGACGGCGGCGGCCTGCTGGACGCCGGTCAGGGCGGCCTCGGCGTGCTGCTGTGGCATGGCG
>JAEYOB010000854.1 GCA_023412175.1 Pseudomonadota bacterium
ACGCTGTGACGGCGGTCGCAGTCCGGCGTGCGGCCGAAGCTCAGCCGGCCGCGCTGGAGGACGTGGCGCAGCCGCTCGGCCAGGCCGGGCTCGTGGAAATGCGGGACGCCCTCGGCCAGCTTGTCCAGGATGTCGTCGCGGATCTCGACGCCGTGCACCTGGAACCCCGCGTCGGCCATCGCCACCGCCAGCGTCATGCCGACATAGCCGAGCCCAAGCACACAGACGTTCCGGTCGGGAAAGGAGTTGGGAAGCATTCGTCCGAGGTCCTGCCTAAATTGACGCCATAACCTGAAAGGCGTCGCCCGAGCGTCGCCCCCAAAGCCGCCTGACTGCCAACACGTCGCATTCGGGATTGTTCCCGTTTTTTATTTGGAGCGCAAAAGTATTGAAAGAACTGGGAGATAATATCCATGCCGTATTTCAATGGACTCGGTGGTATGGCAAGGAATATTTTGAAACGCTACTTGTGTAGTAAGTGCAACGTATGGATGTCATCCGTTCGTGTGAAGCGCTCATCCGATCAGGCCCGTTCTCATGCGGCGGCTCCGACGAGGCGGCGCAGGCGCGACAGCGCCACCAGCCCCGAGAGGGGAACGGCCAGCGCGTAGACCAGCGCCATCGACAGCCCGCCCAGCGCCAGCGTCGCCAGGGGGTGGCCCGGGATCATCTGCGGCAGCAGGTGCTCCAGCAGCACCCAGGCGGCGACGGCGACCATCGCGCAGGCCGCCGCCCGTGCGGCGATTCCCAGATAGAGCTGCCCCACCGCGCGGCGGTGCAGCCACGCCAGCCCGGCGGTGCAGACCAGCTCCGACGTCAGGGTGGCGGCGGCAGCCCCTTCCATCCCCCAGCGCGGGATGGCATAGAAGTTGAGCGCGGCGTTGACCGCGCCGCCCGCCAGGACGGCGGCCATGTAGCCGGTCTGCCGGTGCCAGACCAGCAGCGGGTTGCCCAGCACCATGTTCAGGTACATGACGCCCAGCGACGCCATCAGCAGGCGCAGCGCATTGACCGCCGGCGCGTAGGCATCGCCGAAGAACATCATCAGTATTTCGGGCGCGAACGTCAGCCCGGCGGCCGAGGCGAGCGCGCCGACCACCAGCATGGTGGTGGCGTAGTCGTGCATGCGCGCCCGCATCCGCTCGGGGTCGCCGTAGGCGGCGGCGAGCTGCGGCAGGAAGCTGTTCATCACGATGTGGCCGGCGGTGGAGGCCAGCAGCAGCACCTTGAACGCCGCCGTGTACCAGCCGACCTGATGCTTGTCGGCCATGAAGCCGAGCATCACCGTGTCCAGGTGCGCGAAGATCGCCCAGGCGAAGACGCTGACCGCCATCGGGGCCGCGGCGGTGAGCATGACGCGCCACGCCGCCAGATCGACGCGCGGGCGGGGTATGCGCACTTCGCGGGCGTAACGCACCACCACCAGCGCCGCGTTGAACAGGACGGAGACGGCGGTGATGCCGGCGGCCACCACCACGTCGCCGGGGCCGCGCACCAGCACCAGGACGGCGACCATGGTGACCAGCGCGTTGCCGACCTCGCGGGTGGCGATGACGCCCATCCGCTCGGTGCCCTGGTAGTAGAAGTCGATGATCAGCGCCTGGCCGAGCAGTTGGACGATCTGCACCAGCAGTACCGCCTTGACCAGCGGCGGCTTGTCCAGCGCCAGCACGATGAGCGCGTAGAGGCCGCCCGCCAGCACCGCCAGCAGCACGCGCATGGTCAGCACGTGATCGACGATGAGGGGGGCCTGGGCGGGGTCGCGGGCGATCTCGCGCACCGCGTAGGTGGACAGGCCGAGGTTCACGAACAGCGCGGCGTAGGCGATGAACGCGGTGCCGAAGCCGATGATGCCGAAGTGCTCCGGCCCCAGCGCGCGCGCGGTCCAGACGGTGGCGACCAGCCCGAAGGCCACCGTCAGCATCTTGGCGAGCGCAAGTGCCCGGATGTTGCGGAAGATGAGCCGGCCGGCGGACATGCGGGACCTGTTTATGATTGAGACGAATGAGCCCCTCTCCGGCGGTGGGAGAGGGGCCTTGCACTGTCAGTTCACGTAATAGCGGCGGTAGCCGTGGTAGCGGCCGCTGTCGGGGAATTCGTACTGGGCGTGGCGGCGGGCATCGACCTGGCTGAACAGCACGCCGACCACGTCCGCCCCGGCCTCGACCAGTTCCTTCAGGCCGGCCATGGCGGTCTCGCGCTTCGTCTTGCCCCAGCGCACGATGAACACCGTCTGGTCGGCCAGCGCCGCCAGCAGCTTGCTTTCCGACACCGCCAGCACCGGCGGCGAGTCGAGGATCACCCGGTCGTACTCCAGGGCGAGGTGCGAGATGAGCTGGTGCATGCGAGCCGAACCCAGCATGTCCTGCGGCAGCGCCGAGCCGTGGCCGGCGGAGATGATGTGCAGGCCGGTGCGCGCGTCGGTCTGGACGACGTCCTGCACCTGCGCCTGGCCGGACAGCACCTCGTACAGGCCGCGCGTGTTCTCCAGGCCCAGCATGCGGTGCAGGCCCTTGCGCCGCAGGTCGCAATCGACGATCACCACGCGCTGGCCGGCGCTGGCGCAGATCCGCGCGAAGCCGCCGGCGACCGAACTCTTGCCCTCGTCCGGCACCGAGGAGGTGAACAGCAGCACCCGCTGCCGCCCGTCGGGGTTGGCGAGCAGCAGCGTGGTGCGCAGGCTCTGCAACGCTTCGGCGTAGGACGACAGCGGCTTGTCGATGGCGTAGTCGGCCGGGCTGCCGCGCAGCCGACCCAGGCGCCCGATGGTCGGAACGATGCCCAGGCCGCGCACGCCGGTCGCCCGCTCGAACTGGTGCGGGCTGCGGAAGCCGCGCTCGAAGTGCTCGACCAGCATGGCCAGCAGGACGCCAACCGCACCCGACGCGATGACCGCCAGGATGAGGATCAGCTTCTTGTTGGGGTGGCTGGGCAGCAGCGGGATCGCCGCCTGCGACACGACGCGCCCGTCCGGCTGCTGGATGTCGTTCTGCGACGAGAGCTCCTGGAAGCGGGTCAGCAGGGTCTCGTACATGGTCTGCGCGGTGTCGGCCTCGCGCTCCAGGGTGCGCAGGGCGACCGTGGACTTCTGCTGGTCGTCCACCTTGGTCTGCAGCTCGTCCAGGCTGGCCTTCAGCGTCCGCTCGCGGGCGCGGGCCATCTCGACCTCGTTGTTGAGGCCGGCGACGATCTTGTCCACCTCCATGCGCATCTGTCCCTGGAGGTCGCGCAGCTGGCTCTGCAGGGTCAGCATGGCCGGGTGCCTGCTGCCGTAACGCTGGTTGGCGTCGGCCATCTGCCGCTGCAGCTCGACCTCCTGCCGGCGCAGCGACTGGATCAGGACGTTCCCCAGCACGTCGCCGATGGTGCCGACGCTGCGCTGGTTCTGCGCAAGGTTGGTCACCTCGCGCTGCTTGGCCTCGGCCGTCTCGCGCTGGGTGCGGGCCAGCACGTAGTTGGTGTTCAGCTCGGCCAGCTGCTGGGTGCTGACGGTGCGGGCGTCGCCCGACGCGGTCAGGCCGGTCCTGGCGCGGAACGCTTCGGCCGCGTCGCCGGCCTCGCGGGCCTCCTTGCGGACGTCGGCGATGCGCTCCTCCAGCCACATGGTGGCGCGCTTGGTGGCCTTGAACTTCTCGTCCAGCTGATCCACGAGGTACATCTGGGCGATGGTGTTGGCGATGGTCGAGGCCTTGCGCGGATCCTCGCTGTCGAAGGTGATGGACAGCACGTAGGAGCGGCCCTGCGGCCGGACGTTGAGGTTCTCGAGGACGGCGTTGACCACGGAGGTCCTGCTGTTTTTGGCCTTCTCGTCCTCGGTCAGTTCAATCGCCGGCTGGTCGCCCTGCGCGGAAGCCGTCCAGGAATCGGGGAACCAGTTGCGCGGGTTCAGGTAGACCAGGAGCGGGCTGGGCGGCGGCTGCAGGTCCACGTTGAATTCCGGGTCGTTCACCAGCCCCAGCTTGTCCACCACCTTCTCGGCGAAGGTCGGCGACTTCAGCACCGCCACCTCGCTCTGCATGACGCTCATGTCGGCGCCGAGCCCGGACAGCACCTCCTCGAACTTCACCACAGAGGTCTTGCGATGCTCCAGCATCACCAGCGTCTCGGCGGTGTACAGCGGGGTCATCTGCATGGCGACGCCCACCGCCGCCCCCGTGCCCAGCAGCATGGTGGCGGCGATCAGCAGCTTGTGGCGCCACAGCGTGCCCGCGGTTCGGCGTAGCGCGTTCACGGCGGCGTCCGAGATGCTGAAGCTGACGTGTCCGCCGGGCCGCCGTGCGGGGTATTCCTGGATCTCCTGCGTCGCCAAAGCCGCTCCTCCTCCATAC
>JAEYOB010000867.1 GCA_023412175.1 Pseudomonadota bacterium
GTCCTCGCTGCACCCGATGATTGGCGTGCACGCGCCGCTGGTCTTCGACATCGTGGACGGCTGGTCGGAACGCTCGGCGGGCGGCTGCACCTACCATGTGGCGCATCCGGGCGGGCGCAACTACGAGACCTTCCCGGTGAACGCCTTCGAGGCGGAGGCGCGGCGCCGGGCGCGCTTCTTCGACCACGGGCACAGCACCGGCCGCATCGCCGAGACGCCGGAGACGCCTAACCCCGACCTGCCGCTGTGCCTGGACCTGCGGCGGCGGCCGTAGCGCGGCTCTCGTGGATGACCGCGTGGATGAAGGCCAGCTTCTCCGTCGTCGGGGTGTTGACGACGAAGGGGTAGGGGTCGTTCACCCCCATGCTGCGGTTCAGCGCGTTGACCGCCTCGGTCAGCGGGTACCAGGTGTCCAGCAGCGCCTCGAAGTCGGCGCAGCGGTAGGCGTCGCTGCCGATCTCGCGCTTCGCATCGACGCCGATCACCGCCAGCCGCAGGTTGGTGGCGGTGTCCAGCGTGCTCACCATGTGCATGTAATGCGCCCAGCATTCCGCCCAGTCCTCCCAGGGGTGGGCGGAGGCGTAGGCGCTGATGAACCGCTCGCGCCAGTCCGGCGGCGGGCCGGCGTCGTAATGGCGCTGCAGCGCCTGCCCATAATCCTCCCGCTCGTCGCCGAACAGCGCGCGGTACCGTTCGACCCGCGGCGTGTTCTCGATCAGCCGTTCCCAGTAGTAGTGGCCGAGTTCGTGGCGGAAGTGGCCGAGCAGGGTGCGGTAGGGCTCATGCATGGCAAGGCGGCGAGCCTCGCGCTGCGCGTCGTCGGCCTCCACGATGTTGAGGGTGATGACCCCGCCGGCATGCCCGGTCATCACCGGCGCCGGGGCCGCCTCGTCGGACAGGAACTCGAAGGCGATGCCCTCGGGGGCGTCGCCGGCCTTTGGCTTGACGGGCAGGCCGAGGCGCAGCAGGTTGTGGACGGCGCGGTGCTTGGCCAGTTCGATCCTCTGCCAGCGCAGCACGTTCGCCGGCACCGACAGGTCGGGGATGATCCGGTTCAACCGGCAGGCGCGGCAGAAGCCATGGTCGTCGCCCGGCTCGATCAGCCAGTTGCAGGCCCCGTACTGCGCGTTGGCGCAGCGCCGGTATCCCCCCTCGGTGGATCCCAGCGGCGCGACGCCGCCGTCCGGCGCCGCGGTCACCGCCGCCACCATCTGCCGGTCGGGCAGATAGGCGAGATCGGCGCCGCAGCGCTCGCACAGCACGTTCTCAAAATAGATCCGCTGTCCGCACCGCTGGCAGGTGAAGATCTTCATTCCGGCCTCGACGGGGTTGACGCAGCCGCATGACAACGGAACCCCGCCGCCGAGGTTCCCCCGGCCGGGCCGGTGTCACCCCCAGTTCAGGTCCGGCAGGGTGCGGAACGCCTCGCGCAGCGCGGTCGACCAGCCTTCGCTGATCGTCTTGAAGCACGGGTCGTCCTCATGGATGCGCCGGCGCAGATCGGGCTTCAGCGCATCGCGGCGGCAGACCAGCAGGTCGAGCGGCAACCCGACGCTGAGGTTGGAGCGCAGCGTGCTGTCCATGGAGATCAGGACCAGCTTGATCCCCTCCTCGATACCGGTCTGGTGGCTGAGGGCGCGGTCGAGGATCGGCTTGCCGTACTTGTGCTCGCCGATCTGGAAGAAGGCGGTGTCGGTGGTGGCTTCGATGAAGTTTCCGGCCGCGTAGATCTGGAACAGCCGCATGCGCCGCCCGGCGATCTGGCCGCCCAGGAGGAGCGAGACGTCGAACCGCACGCCCTGGTCCTTCAGCGGTTCGCCGTCGCGGTTCCAGACCTGCCGCACCGCCTCGCCGACCAGTTGGGCGGCCTTGAACATGCTCGGCACGGTTAGGATGGTCCAGGTCTCGCCGTCCATCTCGACGCCGTCCTGGAGCAGCGTGACCACCGACTGGGTGATCGCCAGGTTGCCGGCGGTCATCAGGGTGATCAGGCGTTCGCCCGGCACCTCGAACACGTGCATCTTCCCGAAGGTCGAGATGTGATCGACACCCGCGTTCGTGCGCGTGTCGGACAGCATCACCAGCCCTTCCTCCAGGTACAGGGCCACACAGTACGTCATCGTCTCCGCCAATCACCCGTTCAGATAGAAGCTGCCGATCTCACGCCCGAGGATCGCCGTGTCGTCGATGAAGCCCGTCAGGTACTCGTGAAGCCCGGTCTGGAAGATGTCCTCGATGCGGCCGGCCTGAAGCCGCGCGTGGATCCGCCCCGCCAGCCGGTGGCATTCGCCGCGGCGGTGGCCGTTGTGCTCGGCGATGCTGGCCAGCATCTCGGTCACCGTAGCATAACAGCTCACCAGGGAGCGCGGCATTTCCGGCCGGAGGATCAGCAGTTCCGCCACCAGCCAGGGCTTGAGGCGGTCGTGGTAGATCCAGTGATAGCTGCGCTTGGCCGACACGGTCTGGAGGATCGACTGCCACTGGTAGTAGTCGAGGGAACCGCCGACCCGCTGCGTCTCCGGCAGCAGCACGTGGTATTTGACGTCGAGGATGCGGGCGGTGTTGTCGGCGCGCTCCAGCATCGTGCCGAGGTGGATGAACCAGAAGGCGTCGTTGCGCAGCATGGTGTCGCGATAGGCGCCGGAGAAGGTGAGCGAACGCTGCTTCACCCATTCCAGGAACGCCACGGCGCGCTCCGGGTCGAGGCTTTCGGCCCGCCTCTCGCGGCCGTCGCGCCACGTCTCGTTGATGGCCTCCCACATGTCGATGGTGAGCGCCGTGCGCACGGCGCGCGCATTGCGCCGCGCGGTCTCCAGGCAGGAGATGATGCTCGACGGGTTGTCGGGATCGCGCATCAGGTAGTCGAGCACCGTCTCGGCGGTGGCCTCGCCGTGTCTGGCGAAGAATCCCGGCTCGCAGCCCGAGGCGATGAGCGCGGAGTGCCACTCGTTTCCGGGGCTGCCCAGCGAACGGGAGAGGCTTGCCATCCGGTGGGCGACCGACAGCAGGCGGGCGATGTTCTCGGCGCGCTCCTTGTAGCGGGCGAGCCAGAACAGGTTTTCGGCGGTACGGCTCAACATCGGCTCAGGCCTCGACGATCCAGGTGTCCTTGGTGCCGCCGCCCTGGCTGGAATTCACCACCAGGGAGCCCTCGGTCAGCGCGACGCGGGTCAGCCCGCCGGGCACGATTCGCACGTCCCGGCCGGTGAGGACGAACGGGCGCAGGTCCACGTGCCGGGGGGCGATGCCCTGCTCGACCAGGGTCGGGCAGGTGGAGAGGGCGAGCGTCGGCTGGGCGATGTAGTCGGCCGGGCGCGCCTTGATGCGCTCGGCGAACTCGGCGCGCTGGGCCGCGGTGGAGTGCGGGCCGATCAGCATGCCGTAGCCGCCGGAGCCCCGCGCCTCCTTCACCACCAGTTCCTCAAGGTGCTCCAGCACGTAGGCGCGGTCGTCGGGCCGGACGCACAGGTAGGTCGGCACGTTGGCGAGCAGCGGCTCCTCGCCCAGGTAGAAGCGGATCATCTCCGGCACGTAGGGATAGACCGCCTTGTCGTCGGCGACGCCGTTGCCGACCGCGTTGGCGAGCGTGACGTTGCCGGCGCGGTAGGCGTCGAACAACCCCGGCACGCCGAGCGCCGAATCCGGCCGGAAGGTGAGGGGGTCGAGGTAGTCGTCGTCGATGCGGCGGTAGATGACGTCCACACGCTTCGGCCCGGAGGTGGTGCGCATGTAGACGATGCTTTCGTCGACGAAGAGGTCCGGCGCCTCGACCAGTTCCACGCCCATCTCGTCGGCGAGAAAAGAGTGCTCGTAATACGCGCCGTTGTAGGATCCCGGCGTCAGCACGCAGACCGTCGGCTCGCCCTCGCAGGTGGCGGGCGCCGTCGATTTCAGGGTGTCCAACAGTTCCTCGGGGTAGTGCGCGACCGGGGCGATGGAGTGCCGGGCGCACAGGTCCGGGAACAGGCGCAGCATGGCCTCCCGGTTCTCCAGCATGTAGGACACGCCCGACGGGGTGCGGCAGTTGTCCTCCAGCACGTAGAACTGGTCCGGCCCGACCCGCACGACGTCGATCCCCGCCACGTGCGTGTAGGCCCCGGCCGGCGGCAGGAAGCCCTGCATCTCCGGCCGGAAGCTCTCGTTGCTGAGGATCAGTTCCTCAGGAATCAGTCCGGCGTGCAGGATCTCGCGGTCGTGGTAGATGTCCCTGAGGAAGGCGTTGAGGGCGCGGACCCGCTGCTCCAGGCCGCGCGACAGGCTGTTCCATTCGCTGCGGGCCAGTATGCGCGGCACGATGTCGAAGGGGATCAGCCGCTCCGGGTCGCCGCCTTCGGCATAAACGGCGAAGGTGATGCCGATCCGGCGGAACAGGACTTCCGCCTCGCGCTGTTTCAGCTTGAGCTGTTCCGGCGGGAAGGTGTCAAGCCAGCGCCGGATTTCCGCATAGACGGCGCGGATGGAGCCGCCTCCGGTCATTTCGTCGAACGCCGCAATCGGGATGCCGGGCATAAATCCTCATTGGCCGGTTCTTTCTTCTGCTCGCCTTTCTTGCAGAACCCATGCCAAGGGCAACCTCGTATCCAGCCCGCCCCCCGCGCCCGCGTCGCCCAAAAGGCGGGCGAAGTAGGCGCGGATTTGCGTAAAATTTAGGCTGTTGTCTGGATGGCGTCGGCGACGACGTTCATCAGGGCGTCCAATTCCGCCGGCTCGGCGATGAAATGCGGGCCGAACTGCAACGTGTCGCCGCCGAAACGGACGTAGTGGCCGGCCTTCCAGCACTTCATGGCGATCTCGTACGGGCGGCGCGCCGGCTCGCCCGGCAGGCCGGCGATCTGTACGGCGCCGGCAAGGCCGTAGTTGCGGATGTCGGTGACGTGCTTCAGCCCCTTCAGCCCGTGCAGGACGTTCTCGAAATGCGGGGCGAGGGCGGCGGCGCGCTCGGCCAGCTTGTCGCGCTCGAAAAGCTCCAGCGCGGCGAGGCCGGCGGCGCAGGCGACGGGGTGGGCGGAGTAGGTGTAACCGTGCGGGAACTCGACCAGATAGTCATGGCCGCCGTTGTCCATGAAGGTCTTGTAGACCTCGCGGCTGGCGATGACGGCGCCCATCGGCACGGCGCCGTTGGTCAGTCCCTTGGCGACGTTCATGATGTCCGGCACCACGCCGAAGGCGTCGGCGCCGAACGGCGCGCCCATGCGGCCGAAGCCGGTGATGACCTCGTCGAAGATCAGCAGGATGTCGTGCTTGTCGCACAGCGCCCGCAGCCGCTGGAGATAGCCCCTGGGCGGCGGCAGCACGCCGGCGGAACCGGCCAGCGGCTCGACGATCACCGCGGCGATGTTGGAGGCGTCGTGCAGGGCGACCAGCTCCTCCAGCGCGTCGGCCAGCTCGGCGCCCTGCTCCGGCAGGCCCCTGGTGAAGGCGTTCTGCGGCAGCAGCGTGTGCGGCAGGTGGTCGGCGTCCACGCCGGTGCCGAACAGCTTGCGGTTGCCGCCGATGCCGCCCAGGCTGATGCCGCCGAAGTTGACCCCGTGATAGCCCTTGGAGCGGCCGATCAGCTTGGTCTTGGCCGGCTGGCCCTTCAGGCGCCAGTAGGCCCGCGCCATCTTCAGCGAGGTGTCCGTCGCCTCCGACCCGGAGTTGACGAAGAACACGTGGTCGAGCCCGGCCGGCGTCATCGAGGCCAGCTTGTGCGCCAGCTTGAAGGCAGCGGGATGGCCGAACTGGAAGGCCGGGCTGTAGTCCAACTCGCCGATCTGGCGGGCGACCGCCTCGGTGATCTCGGGCCGCCCGTGGCCGGCGCCGCAGCACCACAGGCCGGACAGGCTGTCGTAGACCTTGCGGCCCTCGGCGTCCCAATACCAGGCGCCTTCGCCGCGCACGATCAGGCGCGGGTTGCCCTTGAACTCGCGGTTCGCGGTAAAGGGCATCCAGTGGGCGTCAAGCTCCTCCGCCGTCAGCCCTGCGGTGCGATCGGTTGCCTTGCGACTGTCCAAGGGTGCCATCCCCCATCTCCCTGTTGCGTTCGTTGCGCAGCGAGAAAGCAGTGTGCGCCAACCATTGGATGCGGTTAAATCCAAACCGTCCAAACTTCACGCAAGCGAACGCTTACCTATCATGAGCAAGCCCGCCCGCCCGCTGCCGACGGTCAACGACGCTGACATCCGCCTGCTGCGCGTCTTCCGGACGGTGGTGGAGTGCGGCGGATTCTCGGCCGCGGAGGCGGAGCTGAATATCAGCCGCGCCGCCATCAGCCTGCACATGGCCGACCTGGAGCGCCGGCTGGGGCTGCGCCTGTGCCGGCGCGGCCGGGCCGGCTTCCTGCTGACCGACGAGGGGCGGCTGGCTTACGAGGCGGCGTTGCGCCTGCTGGCCGGGCTGGAGAGCTTCCGCAGCGAGATCAACGCGGCGCACGGGCGGCTGCGCGGTGAATTGAACATCGGCATCACCGACAACCTTGTCACCATGCCGCGGATGCGGGTCACCGACGCCCTGCGCGGGCTGAAGCGGCAGGGGCCGGAGGTGCGGGTGAACATCCGCATGATTCCGCCCAACGAGATCGAGCGCGGCGTGCTGGACGGTCGGTTGCACGTCGGCGTGGTGCCGGCGCGGCGCGCGCTGCCCGGATTGGCGCGCCTGCCGCTGTACGGGGAGGAATCGCGGCTGTACTGCGGGCGGGGGCATCCGCTGTTCGACGCGCCGGAGGAAACCGTCACCCGCAGCGCCGTGGAGGTTGCCGACGCCGTGGCCCCCACTGAGGCGCAGCAAGTGCCCGAGGCGGTCGGATTGCAGCGGGCGCTGAACGCCACCGCCACGGCGACCGACCGCGAGGGGGTGGCGTTCCTGATCCTGACCGGCTGCTACCTGGGCTTCCTGCCCACCCATTACGCCCGCCAGTGGGTCGAGCGCGGTGCCATGCGTGCGCTGCTGCCGGACAGCCACCGCTACAGCCTGGAGTTCCACGCCGTCACCCAGAAGGGCGCGCAGCCCAATTCGGTCCTGGAGCGCTTCCTCGACCTGCTGGGGCGGACGGACGCTATCACCGCTTGCCGGACGGCCCCGGTGACGCGATGATGCGCGTCGCGGACGGTACGGAACGTGGAATGACGGTAGATCTGACGATAGGAGGGATGGTGCGGGGCGCGCGCGAGATGGCGTTCGTCACCGCGTCGGTGTTCCTGTTCGGAGTCACCTTCGGCGTGGCGGCGCGCAGCGCCGGCATGGAGAGCTGGGCGGCGCTGGTCATGAGCATGGCCGTGTTCGCCGGCGGCTCGCAGTTCGCCGCGCTCGACCTCTGGCACGCGCCGATGGCCTGGGGGCCGCTGCTGATCGCCACCTTCGCCGTGAACGCGCGCCACCTGCTGCTCGGGGCGTCGCTCTACCCGTGGTTCTCGGGCCTTCCGGCGTGGCAGCGCTATGCCGCCGTGACGGTGCTCAGCGACGCCAATTGGGCGCAGGCGGTCCAAGCCCACGAGAAGGGGGAGCGGGACGCCGGCTACCTGATCGGCAGCGGCCTCATCATGTGGGT
>JAEYOB010000545.1 GCA_023412175.1 Pseudomonadota bacterium
TCGAGGAAGTCGGCCTGCATGGTGGTGGCGCCGGCCAGCGGCTCCATCTCCAGGATGTCGAGGCCGACCACCTGCCCGCCGGTCTGCTCCGGCTTGACGCGCTCGACCGCCACCTGGGTCCAGCCGCCGGGGGCGGCGCCGAGGTCCACCACCCGCTTGCCCGGCGCCAGGATGTGGAACTTCTCGTCGAGCTGGAGCAGCTTGAACGCCGCGCGCGAACGGAAGCCGCGCCGCTTGGCGTCGGCGACGTACGGGTCGTTGAGCTGCCGCTCCAGCCAGCGCGCCGAGGAGTTGGACCGCTTGGCCGCGGTCTTGACGCGGACGGTCGTCTGCCGGCCGCCCGGCCGCGACGTCGATGACTTCTTCTGAACCATGATACCCTACAGTGTCCCGTCAGCCCTGCGCCGCCCCGATGAGGTCGACAAGGATGCCTTCGCGCAGGCCGCGGTCGGCGATGCGCAGGCGCTCCACCGGGCAACAGTCGCAAATGGCTTCCAGCACCGCACAGCCCGCGACCACGAGGTCGGCGCGCTCGGTGCCGATGCAGGCATGCCTGGACCGGCCCTCGAAGTCCAGCGCCACGAGACGGCGGATGATGTCGCGGGCGTGCTCGACACGCAGAAAGCTGCCGTCAACCGCCCGCCGGTCGTAGCGCGCCAGCCCGAGATGGACGCCGGCCAGCGTCGTCACCGTGCCAGAGGTTCCGAGCATCTGCACGCCGCCGCGCTCCAGATGCTCGCGGATGCCGTTGCGCTCGGCGAACGGCTCGATGTGGGAGGCGACCTCATCGACCATGGCGTGGTACGAATCCAGGGTGAAGCGGTCGCCGCCGTAGCGTTCCGACAGGCCGATGACACCGCAGCGCATCGAGATCTGGTCGAGCAGCCGCGGCTGTTCGCCCGGCCGCAGCGCCAGCCACATCAGTTCGGTGGACCCGCCGCCGATGTCGAAGACCAGGGCGTGCGGCACGTTGGCGTCGAGGAGCGCGGCGCAGCCGGCGATGGCCAGACGGCCCTCCTCCTCGCTGGATATGATCTCGATGGCGATGCCGGTTTCGTCCTCGACCGCTTCCAGAAAGGGTGCGCAATTGTGGGCACGGCGGCACGCCTCGGTCGCGACGGCGCGCACCGCGGTGACTCCGCGCCGCTGGATCTTGGCGCCGCAGACCTTGAGCGCGGCCAGCGTGCGCTCCATGGCGGAATCGGACAGGCGCTCGCTGCTGAACACCCCCTCCCCCAGCCGGACGATGCGCGAGAAGGCGTCGATGACCCTGAATCCGCTCAGCGTCGGACGGGCGATCAGCAGCCGGCAGTTGTTGGTGCCGAGGTCGAGGGCCGCGTAAACCGGGCGCACAGGGGCGGGCGACCGCATCCGTTCGGAGTCGCATTGCCGTTCGCTGTGCAGATAAGCGTCCACGTCCTCTCCCACCTTCGGCAGCTCTAATGGCTGCTACGGAATGGTGGTTATACTAACCTCTTCTGCCCGTGGGGCGAAGTCTTGCTTTCGAGGGGGGCCGTTGCGGTTTTCGGCGGACACCGAAAATCAGGGCTTCACAACCCCGGAACTCGGTGCTACAAGGGCCGCCCACGACAGGGTTGCGGCGTTGCGCCGCTCCCGGTGACGGTCTGGGGGATCGTCTAGCGGTAGGACAGCGGACTCTGACTCCGCCAGCCTAGGTTCGAATCCTAGTCCCCCAACCATTCCTCATGACTTCCGTTCAGAATCAAACACTCAAACCGTTGCAGAGCTGGGCGAAAACGGCGCGGTGTCACGCACGTGATCTCCGAGGGTGAGCGCACCGGACCCGGCCAAGCGGTGACGTTCGGACTGAGCTTGACCGAGGGCAAGGCGATGCCGGCCGGCCTTCAGCGTGCCCTGGTTACGGAGATCATGCCCGACCGCTGTACTCAGGTCGGAGCCCGGCTCGAACGAGCGGTGGCAGCGGCTCACGCTGGCCTTGTACGGCATGCAGCTCTCGGCTCCAACGGGGGCCAATCCTTTACCCGCAGCCCTCCTCAATCACCAGTCTCCCGATTTGCGAACCAACGCCTCAGATAAGGGCTGGAGCAGGTTCCGGAGGCGGGTCACGTGACTGTTGGCCACACATGCATTGAAAGGCGCCACCCATTCATGCATAATAGTACCAATTTACCGCATTAGCCTCCCTTACTGCTGTGAACGGGCTGTGCCGGGAGGCGTCGAGGAGCCGACATGAGGGCAAAGGCCGAGAGTGTCACGTCCGTTCCGACCTACTGCTACAACTGCGTGGCCGGGCCGGACCTGATGACCGTCACCGTCGAGGACGGCGTCGCCACCAACATCCGCCCGAACTTCGCCGCCACAGAGCACCCGGCCGCCGGCCGGGTCTGCGTCAAGGCGTACGGGCTGATCGAGAAGACCTACAACCCGCACCGCATCCTCACGCCGATGCGCCGCACCAACCCCAACAAGGGCCGCAGCGAGGATCCCGGCTTCGTCCCCATCACCTGGGACGAGGCGCTGGAGGCCATCGCCGGCAAGCTCAACCACGTCCGCGCCACCGGGCTGGTGGACGAGGCGGGGCTGCCGCGCGTCGCCGCCACCTTCGGGCACGGCGGCACGCCGGCCAGCTACATGGGTACGCTGCCGGCGTGGCTGGCGGCCTGGGGGCCGATCGACTTCAGCTTCGGGTCGGGCCAGGGCGTCAAGTGCGTGCATTCCGAGCACCTTTACGGCGAGTACTGGCACCGTGCCTTCACGGTGTGCGCCGACACGGTGATGACGCGCTACGTCATCTCCTTCGGCACCAACGTCGAGGTGTCGGGCGGGGTCTGCGCCGTCTGGCGCCACGCCGACGCCCGCATCCGCGGCATCAAGCGCGTGCAGGTGGAGCCGCACCTGTCGGTCACCGGCGCCGCCTCCGCCGAGTGGGTGCCCATCAAGCCGAAAACCGACGGCGCGTTCCTCCTCTCGCTGATCCACGTGCTGCTGCACGAGGTGGCGCGCGACCGGCTCGATCTGCCGTTCCTGCGCGACCGCACCGCCTCGCCCTATCTGGTGGGGCCAAACGGCTACTATTTGCGCGATCCCGACAGCGGCAAGCCGCTGCTGTGGGACCTGAAGACGGCCAGGGCGGTGCCGCACGACACGCCCGGCGCCGAGCCGGCGTTGGAAGGCCGGTTTACCGTCCCCCACGCCGTCGAGCATGGCCCGGACGACACCAAGTGGGAGCACCGCGCCGTCGAGGGCCGCACCGCCTTCACCGCAATGGTCGAGCAGATGGCGCAGTTCTCGCCGGAATGGGCGGAGGGTGTGTGCCAGGTGCCCGCCTCCACCGTCCGCCGCGTGGCGAACGAGTACGTGGAGAACGCCTGCGTCGGCGAGACCGTCGAGATCGAGGGGCAGACCCTGCCCTTCCGTCCCGTCGCCATCACGCTGGGCAAGACGGTCAACAACGGCTGGGGTGCGTACGAGTGCTGCTGGGCGCGCACCATGATGGCGACGCTGGTCGGCGCCCTGGAGGTGCCGGGCGGAACGCTGGGCACCACCATCCGCCTCAACCGCCCGCACGAGAACCGCCTGCAAAGCGTCAAGCCGGGCGCCGACGGCTTCATGGACTCGAAGTTCAACGCCACCGACGCCGACCACTGGGCCTCGAAGCCCACCGGGCGCAACGCCCACAAGACCCTCGTGCCCATCGTCGGCAACTCGTCCTGGAGCCAAGCGCTGGGGCCCACGCACCTCGCCTGGATGTTCCTGCGCGCGACGCCGGAGGGCTGGCCGAAGCCAAGCTACCCCGACGTCTGGTTCCTGTTCCGCACCAACCCGGCCATCTCCTTCTGGGACACGAAGCAGATGGTCGAGAACATGGCGAAGATGCCCTTCGTGGTCGCCTTCGCCTACACGGTCGATGAGACGAACTGGATGGCCGACATCCTGCTACCGGACGCCACCGACCTGGAGGGCACGCAGCTCATCCGCGTCGGCGGCACCAAGTTCGTCGAGCAGCATTGGCACCACCAGGGCGTGGCGTTGCGCCAGCCGGCGGTGAAGCCGCGCGGCGAGGCCCGCGACATGACCTGGATCGCCGGCGAACTGGCCAAGCGCTGCGGCCTGCTGGAGGACTACAACAAGGCGCTGAACCGTGGCGCCGGCCTCGTGCCGCTGAAGGGCGAGAATTACGACTTCTCCCTCGACCCCACGGCCGAACACACCGTGGATGCCATCTGGGACGCCGAGTGCAAGGCCGCCTGCGCCGCCTTCACCGGCGGCGAGGAGGTCCATGACCTGGAGTGGTTCAAGGAGCACGGCTACTTCCTCGTGCCGTTCAAGCGGGTGGACTGGTACCTCTACCCGACCATGGTGGCGAAGGGCCTGCGCTTCGAACTGCCCTACCAGGAGCGCCTGCTGCGCGTCGGCAAGGAGTTGGGGGCCCGCCTGCACGGCGCCGGCATCCACTGGTGGGACGAGCAGTTGCACGAGTACACGCCGCTGCCCGAGTGGCACGACGTGCCGCAGCGCTGGGAGAACGCGGTCAAGGCGATGGGCGGCGAGCCCGCCGACTACCCGTTCTGGCTGATCACCACCAAGACCATGCAGTACACCACCGGCAACAACGCCGGCATCCCGCTGATGAACGACGTCGGCAAGAACGTGCGCGACCACGGCGGCGTGCAGATCAACGCCGCGACTGCCGCCAAGCTCAGCATCGTGGACGGCGACATGGTGGAAGTGCGCTCGATCACCAACATGACGCGCGGCAAGGCCATCGTGATCCAGGGGCTGCGCCCCGACACGCTGGTCATCCACGGCCAGTTCGACCACTGGGCCACCCCCTTCGCCAAGGAACTGGGCTTCCCCAGTCTCAACACCGTGGCGCCGCTGTCGCTCGACCTGACGGACTCCACGGGATCGGGCGCCGATGTGGTCAAGGTGTCGATCCGCAAGATCATCCCGGAGATGGTGGGAGGTGCGGCATGACCCGCTATGTGATGGTCGTCGATCTGCGCCGCTGCATCGGCTGCCAGACCTGCACCGCCGCCTGCAAGGTCACCAACGCCACCATGCCCGGTGTGCAATGGCGCCGCGTGGTGGACATGGAGGTCGGCACCTTCCCCGACGTGCAGCGCGTCTTCATGCCGGTGGGCTGCCAGCACTGCTCGGATCCGCCCTGCATGGAGGTCTGCCCCTCCACCGCCACGGGCAAGCGCGCCGACGGCATCGTCACCATCGACTACGACCTGTGCATCGGCTGCTCCTACTGTGCCGTCGCCTGCCCGTACGAGGCCCGCTACAAGGTGGACAAGCCCACCTGGGCCTTCGGCGACACGCCCACCGAGGTCGAGAAGCGCCGCTACGACCCCGCCATGATCGGGGTCGCACAGAAATGCACCTTCTGTGTGGACACCATCGACGCGGGCATCTCCAGAGGCCTGACACCCGGTGTCGACCCGGATGCCACGCCGGCCTGCGTCAACTCCTGCATCTCGGGGGCCATGAACTTCGGCGACATCGAGGATCCGAACAGCAACGTGTCGAAGCTGCTGCGCGAGAACCAGCACTTCCGCATGCACGAGGATCAGGGGACCAACCCCGGCTTCTACTATCTCTGGGATGGAGCGCGGCCATGAACAAGGGAACCGTTCCCAAGCTGCAACGCTCGTGGGACCTGCGGGCGGCGTGCAACTTCATCGGCGGCGGCACCGGCACCGGACTGCTGGTCTTCGTCGCCATCTCCGCCGTTCTCGGCTGGCCCTATGCGCTGGCTGGACTGGTCGCGCTGGCCTTCATCGGCTTTGGCCTGTCCATGGTCTGGCTCGAGATCGGCAAGCCGCTGCGCGCCATCAACGTCTTCTTCCACCCGCAGACTTCCTGGATGACCCGCGAGGGCATCGTCGCGCTGCCACTGTTCGCGCTGGTGGCGCTCGCCCTGCTGCTGGTGCTGACGCTCCCTGACCTCGACGTGCTCGCCGCAATGGTGATGGCGCTGGCCGCCATGGTCGGCCTCGGCTTTCTCTACTGCCAGGCGCGTATCCTGCGCGCGGCCAAAGGCATCCGTGCCTGGAGCGAGCCTGCCATCCTGCCGCTGATCCTCACCAGTGGTCTGGCCGAAGGAGCGGGCGTGTACCTCGTGCTCGCCGGGCTGCTGGGAGCACCGCAGCTCTGGGCCTGCGCGTTGAGTCTGGTCCTCTGCGGCGCACGGTATGCGGCGTGGAGGCACTACCGTATCCAGCTTGCGGCGAACGGCGCACCGGTCGATTCGCTCATTGTGCTGCGCGACGCCGAGCCTCTGGCGGCGTGGCTTGGCCATGCCGTGCCGGCGGTGTTGCTGGTACTGGCATTGGCGGGTGTGCTGCCCGGTGCGCTCGGCGCGCTGGCGGGGATCGCGCTGGCGGCTACGGGTTGGTACGTCAAAGTCCTCATCGTGCTGCGCGCGGCGCGGTCGAACGGCTTCGCCGTCGCTCACACCCCCGTACGCGGCCGCGGGATGAGCAAGGCTGGCGAACGCTTCGGCTGGCATCTGCCCGGTCGTTGATGCCAGATCCCGGTGATCAAAACCCATGGGGCCGGGCGATGAACCGCAAGGGCCATGCCCGCCACCCAAGGTATGGGTTGGGATCACCGGGAGTCGGGACCAAGGATCTGTGTCGGCGTCTCCATCGCGCGACCGCATGGTGACGGCTGTCCGGGGAGGCGCCGTCAGGACATGACCTGAGACCGAAGTTTCCTCCAGTCATTGGCAG
>JAEYOB010000548.1 GCA_023412175.1 Pseudomonadota bacterium
CATCAGCAGCACCCCGGCATCCAGGCCGGCGCGCAGCCGAAGATGCATGGGGACGACGACGTGCTGGACATCCCGGCCTTCCTGCGCCGTCAGGCGAACTGAGGACCGGCCGACCCGCAACCACCCCGCCGGCATGGCCTCCCGACGCCGGCGGGGCATATCCGAACCTTCCTTGACTTGCCTCCGGGGCGCCGCGCGCGCCCCGGAGGTTCCTTTGTTGTGCCCGGACCCAGCCCCTGTCCGATCGGTCTATGGCTCTGCAACATTTCGTAATAAAGAGTGATTTGTCCTGTCGGGGGTACGATGCTAGGTAGCATGTGTGGTGTTTTGCCAAGTCGATCCGCTTCCTTCGTGAACATACGACGAGCAGAACCGGCGGCACCCGCGACCGAGATCAATTCAGGACGTTACCGTGACCAATATCGGTGGTAATACCGACGGAATGTTTCAGCACACGCTGAAGTCTGTCATTCGCTGCAATGGCATCGGACTGCATTCCGGAACACAGGCGACGCTGGCCATTTCGCCGGCGGCGGCCGACACGGGCATCACCTTCATCCGCACCGACAAGCGCGGTTTCGCCGCGCGCATCCCTGCGACCTATGCCAACGTCGTGGACACCCGCCTGTGCACCGTGCTCGGCAACGCCGAGGGCTCCACGGTCGGCACGGTGGAGCATGTCATGGCGGCGCTGGCCGGCTGCGGCATCGACAACGCCATCCTCGCCATCGACGGGCCGGAAGTGCCGATCATGGACGGCAGCGCGGCGCCCTTCGTGGCCGCCATCGAGCGTGCCGGCCGGGTCGAGCAGAACGCGATACGCCGCGTTATCCGCATCCTCAAGCCCGTCACCGTCGGCACCGGCCACACCACGGCCACCCTGGCGCCGTCCCAGAGCCCGGCGTTCAGCTTCGAGATCGACTTCGACAGCGCGGTGATCGGCCGGCAGACCGGCCAGTTCGAGCTGACCGCCGGCAGCTTCGGCGACGAGATCGGCGACGCGCGCACCTTCTGCTTCCTGCACGACGTGGAGGCCATGCAGCGCGCCGGCCTGGCCCGCGGCGGCTCGCTCGACAACGCGGTGGTCGTGGACAAGGAGCAGGACCGCGTCCTCAACACGGACGGCCTGCGCAGCCCGGACGAGTTCGTCCGCCACAAGATCCTCGACGCCGTGGGCGACCTGTACCTCGCCGGCGCCCCGATCCTCGGCCGCTATCACGGCAGCCGCGCCGGCCACGCGCTGAACAACCAGCTGCTGCGCGCCCTGTTCGCCGACCGCTCGACGTGGTGCTACGACACGCCCGCCGCGCTGCTGCCGTCGGGCTGGTGCGCGTACGAGCCGCGCGCCGTCGCCTGACGCGCACGCTCCATCTCTTTGGGCCCGCCTGGACCGCCCTCCCCTTCCCGGGGAGGGCGCTTTCTTTTGCGGAAAGCCCCCTCCCCCGCCGCAGCGCACGGCGCGGAGTCGCGCGAAGGCCCCCTCCCCTGCCGGGGTTGCGGAGCGGCGGCGCGCACCACATATGGATCACCCATCCAGGAAAATCGGGGTAATACACAAATAAATCAAATGCTTATGAAGTCTTTTTATTGTCACACCTTAAGATGTGCCATCGCGATTGCGGATGCCGCTGCGGAAACAAGGGACGAAGGCCGGGCGATCGCACGCCCCCGGACGCCCTCCCCTCGCGCGGCGCAGGGGAAACCGCCGGACATGCGCTCATCCTTTCTCTCCACCCCGCCTGATCCGACTTGCCGCGCCCGCGCTCGGGCGTGCTATATAAGGGCACCATTTCAGGGTACCAAGACGACGATGTCCCCTCGCCTTCTCCGCGCACCGCTCGCCCTCATCCTCCTCGCGTCCGCACTGACGGCCTGCTCGTCCAACAAGGACGAACTCGCCTACGTCGAGCGTCCGCCCGAGCAGATCTTCGACGAGGCGGAAACCAACATGCGGCAGGAGAACTACAAGACGGCCGCGAAGCTGTTCGACGAGGTGGAGCGCCAGCACCCCTATTCGCAGTGGGCGACCCGCGCGCAGCTCCGCGCCGCCTACGCGCATTACGAGGATCTGAAGTACGACGACGCCGTCCTGGCGCTGGACCGCTTCATCCAGCTCCACCCCGGCAGCCCGGAGGTCGCGTACGCCTATTACCTGCGCGCGCTGAGCTATTACGAGCAGATCACCGACGTGCGGCGCGACCAGCGCATGACGCGCCGGGCGCTGGACGCGCTGTCGGAGGTGGCGCGCCGCTTCCCCGACACCCCCTACGCCCGCGACGCCCGCATCAAGATCGACCTGACCAACGACCACCTCGCCGGCAAGGAGATGGAGGTCGGGCGCTTCTACATGCGGCAGGCGCAGTACACGGCGGCGATCAACCGCTTCCGTGCGGTCGTGGAGCAGTACCAGACCACCTCGCACACCGCCGAGGCTCTGCACCGTCTCGTCGAATGCTATCTGGCGCTCGGCGTCAACGACGAAGCCGCGACCGCCGCCGCCGTCCTCGGCCACAACTTCCCGGGCAGCGAATGGTATCAGGACAGCTACGCCATGCTGGTCGACCACAACCTGAAGCCGGAGCGGAACAGCAAATCGTGGCTCAGCAAAGCCTGGAGCTCCCTGTTCTAGGGCGTTCCACCCTCGCCGCGCTGACGATCCGGGACGTCGTCCTGATCGAGCGGCTGGCGCTGTCCTTCCGTCCCGGCCTGTGCGTGCTGACCGGCGAAACCGGCGCCGGCAAGTCCATCCTGCTGGACGCGCTGGGGCTGGCGCTGGGGGCGCGCGGCGATTCCTCGCTGGTCCGCCACGGCGCCGAGCAGGCGTCCGTCACCGCCGAGTTCGAGCTGTCCGGCGACCACCCGGCCTTCGCCATCCTGCGTGAACAGGGATTGGATCCGCCAACAGACGAGGGCGACCGGCTGGTGGTCCGCCGCACGGTCAGCGCCGACGGCCGCTCGCGCGCCTGGGTCAACGACCAGGCGGTCGGCATCGGCCTGCTGAAGCGCCTGGGCGAGGAACTGGTCGAGGTGCACGGCCAGTTCGACACGCACGGCCTGCTGAATCCCACCACGCACCGCGGCGTTCTCGACGCCTACGCCGGGCTGGACGGCAAGGCGGCGCACGTCGCCGCGCAGCACCGCGCGTGGCGGCAGGTGGAGGACGCGCGCGCCAACGCCGCCGCCGAGATCGCCCGCGCCCGCTCCGAGGAGGAGTACCTGCGCCACGCCGTGGCCGAGCTGGACAGCCTCGCGCCGAAGCCCGGCGAGGAGGAGCAGCTCGCCGAGACCCGCGCCGTGCTGATGCACCGCGAGAAGGTCGTCGAGGCGATGAATTCCGCTTATGCCGAACTGTCCGGCGACCGTGGCGTCGAGCGGTCGCTGGCGTCAGCCCTGCGCATCCTGACGCGCATCGCCGAGAAGGCCGGCGGCCGGCTGGACCCGACCATCGCCGCCCTCGACCGCGCCGCCGCGGAAGCCGCGGAGGCGGTCGGCGCGCTCCAGGCG
>JAEYOB010000014.1 GCA_023412175.1 Pseudomonadota bacterium
GCTCACCCCTGCGTGCGCCCGCTCATCACGGCGTGGCGGCGACGGATTTCCTCGGGCCAGGAACTCTTGATGAAGGCGAGGATCGCCCAGATCTCCGCGTCGCTCAGCACATCGCCGAAGGCGGGCATGTCGCTCTCGTAGCCGGACGGCGCGAAGGCGGCGATGCCCTGCTTGGTGATCTTGAAGAGGTCGGCGTCGGGATGGTGCCAGGTGTGTCCCGAGGCGTCGTGCGGCGGCGCGGGCAGGCGGCCATCCGGTTTCCGGCTCCGCCAGTCCGGCTGCCCTTCGAGCCGCGCGCCGTGGCACGCCGCGCATTGCTCGGCGTAGGCCGCCCGGCCGCGGGCGACCTGCGCCGCATCGTCCGGATCGGCCCCGTCCGGCGAGCCGGCACGCCACAGCACGACGCCCGAGACGATGGCCGCCGCCAGGGCCAGCGCGGCCCCGGCCTTCTTTGCGGAAACCCGCATGATGATGTCTTCCTCCCGCGGCGCTCACGGTCCGCTTCAGTGACGGGCGTAGACCGTGTTGCCCCGCGGCGAACCGAACATGATGACGTCGTAGGGCTGGCCGGGTATGTCCATGCCCGGCGAGGACTGGGGCATGCCCGGAGCGCTCAGCCCCTTGGCCTTCGGGCGCTCCGCCAGCAGCCGGCGGATGTCGCCGGCGGGCACGTGGCCCTCGATGACGTAGCCGTCCACGACCGCCGTATGGCAGGACACGAGATTATCCGGCACGCCCTTGGCAGCCTTGACCGGATCGACGTCCTCGATCGTATGGACCTTCAAGGTGAAGCCGGCGGCCTGCATGTGCTTCACCCAGCCGCCGCAGCACCCGCACGTCGGCGACTTCCAGACCTCGACCTCCTGGGCGGCGGCCGGCGCGCTGCCGCCGAAGGCGGTCATGCCCGCGAAGGCGGCCGCGCCGATCATGGCTGCACCGAGCACCGCGGCGCCCATGTTCCGTTTGTTCGTCATATCCATCTCCGTTTGACTCGATTGATGGCGGCGGGAGCCCGGCATCGGACCGTTCCCGCCGCCCGTTCCTGCATCGGTCGCGACCGGCGCGCCGCATCCCCGACAGCGTCCATGCCGGACCGCCGGGGACGCGAAAGCCGCGAACGAGGACCGGCGTCCGGCACCGAACCGGGGCTCAGGCTTGGCGCGGACGGACTCGCGGCGTCAGATGATCGGACAGGGAGGACGAAGCGCGGGGACGCTGCCGATGCCGTCGGGCATGGCCAGGGCAGGCAAGTGGTTCGTCCGGTCGAGAACCGGAGCGAAGGTCATGACGGTTCCCGCGAGGATGCCGCCATGCATGGCGGCGCACGGGGCAACGCTGCAGCAGGCTACATCGTCGGTCAGGCCGAGATCCCCGCATGGACCCTCGTGGCAGGCGACGGCCCCATCCTGCGTGCCGGCCAGAACCTGCCCGTGAGGCGCCTGGGGCGGGGGCGGCGGAAGAAGGCCGGCATAGCCCGGCGCGGCATAGACGAGCAGCGTGGCCAGCATAAGCAGGCCCACCACCGCCCTTCTCACCATTGACCGCGTTCCGCGCCGCATGGCGACCGCCTTCACCCTTGATCGAAGCCTTCCGGCACCCTGAAAACCTGAGACCGTCCTCCGGTTCCCCGCAACGGTATGGCATGCAGGTGTGTCGCGCCTTGCTCCAGGTCAAGGAAAGCGCATGACGGAATGCCGGCACCGACGGCAACCGGTGACTTTTCCGTGCGAAGCTCTATCTATCCCACCGGTCGGCCCCACAGGCCGGTGTGCGGTGCCGGTTGACGCCGGTCAATGGCCGAGCCGATAGTGGGGGATAGGGTTCGGCCCGTCCGGACCGGTCCGGGTCGTTCGTGGCGATGGCGGCATGAAGCGGTTGGCTCATATATGCGCCGTTCTGGCGTTCGCTTTCGCGCTCCTGACGGGCGCGGTGGGCGGAGCCATGGCTCATGCCGACGCTCACGTTGGCTCGATGGACCACCACGGCTCCCGGCAAGCACCGTCGTCTTCGGCCCCTTCGCACGGCAATTCCCACAAGGCCGCCCTGGTGATCGCGGCCCCGTGCTGCCCGGCGGCCGAGGCCCCGGCGGACCAAGCGATCACCGTTCCGCTGATCACGGTCGCGATGCCCTGGCATCCACGGCCCGATTATGTCCCGAACGCACGGGACATCACCCCGGACACGCCTCCTCCGAAACCCCGCCTCTGATCGGCCAAACGCTCCGACGCCCGCGTCGGAAGCCCGGCCGCGCGCCGCCTCCGGGCGGTGCCGCACGCGATTCCAACCACGCGATCAGAGGTTTCTCGTCATGCCCGAGCAGAGGCATTTCACGACCCGCCGCGGCTTCATCGCCGCGCTGGGCTTCGGCGCCGTCTCCCTGTACGGCGCCTGGGCGGCCTACGGGGCCGCTCCCCTCCCCTTCGGCGGCCACCAGGACGCCCCCGCACCGGAACCCGACGCCCATGGCGGCCACGGCGGACATGGCGCCGCGGAAGCGCCGGCCGAAGCCGGAGGCCATGGCGGCCACGGCGCATCCCCAGGCATGGCGACGGAGGAGTTCCGCGTCGAGCACGGCCACTTCGTCCAGCGCTACGCCCGGAAGGACGGCAGCGTGAACCCGCACGGCGGCGACGATGCCCACAGCCATGGCAACGGCGGGCACAACGCCGGCGGGCACGGCCACGGCGCCGGAGAGGAGCCGGTGGATGTGTACCTGCTGGCGCAGAAGTTCGCCTACAGCCCCGACGTGCTGCGTCTCCAGGCCGGCCGGGCCTACCGGTTCCGCATGATGGCCGAGGACATCACCCACGGCGCGTCGATCCAGCTGGGCTCCGCCAGCCGCATCATCCGTCTCCGTCCCAACCTCGTCTCAGAGCAGACGATCACCTTCACCAAGCCGGGCGAGTACCTCGTGTACTGCACCGTCTACTGCGGCCAGGCGCACGACGCCATGATGGGCCGCATCGTCGTCGCCTGAGCGGAAGGAGGAGACCATGACCACACTGTCCACCCCCTCCGCCACGGCGGATTCCCGGATTTCCCTGACCACGCGGATCACCGCCCTGCCGGGCGCCGACAAGGCGCTTTTCAAGGTTCTGTTCGGCGCGGCCCTGCTGGCCCTCGCCCTTGGCCTTGCCGGCGGCTTTGTGACGGCGCTCGCCCGCGCCGGTGCACTGACCTTCTTCCCGGACGATGCCTATCGTCTGCTCACCCTGCATGGCGTCTCGGTGTTCTTCTACTGGCTCTATCTGGTACAGGCCGCCCTGCTGCTGGTGCTGGCGGCGGCCGAGAGCGGCCGGGGCCTCGTGCTGCGCCCGTTCGCGTGGCTGGGCGCGGCCCTTATGCTGGCCGGCTTCGGGGTCAGCGAATGGATCGCGGCGACCGGCACGCCGCTGCTGTACGACGGCAACCCGGAACTCGCCGCGGACGACCCGCGCTCGGTCGGCGTCTTCGCCCTGGGCTACCTGCTGCTGTCGGCCGGTCTCGCCGCCTCGGCGGTGAGCGGCATCGCCACCGTGCTCCAGCCCCGGCTGCGCGGCGAGGCCGATG
>JAEYOB010000275.1 GCA_023412175.1 Pseudomonadota bacterium
CACAGCTGCCGGACCTCGTCTGGCAGCCGTCCGACCGTGAGCCGGCGCACCGCGCCAGCATCGCCGCCTGGACCGGGGGGCTGCCCAACGTCCGGCGGCCGCTCGACCTGGACACCACGCGCCGGCCCTGGCCGGCCGCGCGGGCCGATGCGGTGGTCTGCATCAACATGATCCACATCGCGCCGTGGGAGGCGTGCCTCGGCCTGCTGGACGGGGCGGCGTCGGTGCTGCCGGCCGGCGGGCCCCTGGTGCTCTACGGCCCTTACCGCCGCGGCGGGGCGCACACCGCGCCGAGCAACGCCGCCTTCGACGCCGACCTGCGCGCCCGGAATCCAGCCTGGGGCGTGCGTGACCTGGAAGCCGTGGAGGCGGCTGCGGCGGCGGCCGGCTTCACGTTGCAGGAGGTGGCGGAAATGCCGGCGAACAACCTGACGGTGGTGTTCCGGCTGCTTCCCCGCTGACGCCCGTGCGCCCTGAACCGGGCGGGGGAGGGCTTTTTCAGTCCTGCGGCGGAGTTCCCTCCCCTGCACAGCGGGGGAGGGTTAGGGTGGGGGCGCATGTAACGGCGTGCGCCCGACGGTATCAGACCGCCAAATACGCCCGCCGCACGTCCTCGTCGGCGAGCAGCGCGGCCATGCCGCCTTCCCAGCGGATGCGGCCCTTTTCGATGACGGCGGCACGGTCGGCCACGGCGGCGGCGAAGCCCAGGTTCTGCTCGGACAGCAGCACCGACAGGCCCTCGGCCTTCAGCGTGCGCACCGCCTCGGCCATCTGCTGGACGATGCGCGGCGCCAGCCCCTCCGACGGTTCGTCGAGCAGCAGCAGCGACGGGTTGCCCATCAGCGTGCGGGCCAGCGTGAGCATCTGCTGCTCGCCGCCGCTCATGCGGGCGCCGCGGCGCTCCTTCATCCCGGCGAGGTTGGGGAACAGCGCGTACAGGCGCTCCGGCGTCCATTGCGGCGCGCCGGCGCGCGGCGGCTGGCGGCCGACCTCCAGGTTCTCGCGAACGGTCAGTTCGGCGAAGACGCGGCGGTCCTCCGGCACATAGCCCATGCCGAGCCGCGCGATGCGGTGCGGCGGCAGCGCGGAGACGTCCTTCCCCTCGAACGCGACCCGGCCGCGGCGCTCGGCCAGCAGGCCCATGACCGCTTTCATGGTGGTGGACTTGCCGGCGCCGTTGCGTCCCATCAGCGCCACCACCTCGCCGCGCCCGACCGGCAGGTCGACGCCCTGGAGGATGTGGGCGCGGCCGTACCAGGCGTGCAGCCCCTCGACCGTCAGCAGCGTCATGCCGGGCTCCCGAGATAGACCGCCTGCACCCGCGGGTCGGCGCGCACGGCGTTGGGAGGCCCTTCGGCGATGAGCTGGCCGCGGTCGAGCACGATGACCCGGTCGGCATGGCCGAACACCACGTCCATGTCGTGCTCGGTGAACAGCACCGCCATGCCCTGCTCGTGCGCCAGCGAATCGGTGAGGTCCATCAGCTCCTGCCGCTCGGCCGGCGCCATGCCGGCGGTGGGTTCATCCATCAGCAGCAGCTTCGGCGCGCTGGCGATGGCCATGGCGAGTTCCACGCGCTTGAGGTCGCCATAGGCCAGCACGCCGCACGGGCGCTCGGCCTGCGCGCCCATGCCGACGCGCTCCAGGACGCTCTGCGCCTCGTCGCGGAACAGCCGCGCCGCCGGGGTCCACAGGCCGAGCAGGCGGTTGCGGCGGGACAGCAGCACCATCTGCACGTTCTCGCGCACGGTCATCGAGGCGAAGGTGGCGGTGATCTGGAAGGTGCGCCCCACGCCCAGGCGCCAGATGCGGCTGGGCGCCTTGCCGACCAGTTCGGCGCCGTCCAGGCGGATGCTGCCCGAATCGGGACGGAGCTGGCCGTTCAGCAGGTTGAAGCAGGTGGTCTTGCCGGCGCCGTTCGGGCCGATCAGCGCCAGCAGCTCGCCCGCCTCCAGCCGGAACGACACGCCGCGCACCGCCTGCACCCCGCCGAAGGAGCGGGCGAGGTTCTCGACGGCGAGGCGGCTCATGCCCCGGCCCCGGCGCGGCGGCGGGCCCACAGGGTCCGGGCGAAGCCGGCGATCCCCTGCGGGAACAGCAGCACCAGCGCCACGATGATCAGGCCGAGGATTACCCGCCAATACTCGGTGGCGCGCATCATCTCGGTTTGCAGGATGCGGAAGACGGCGGCGCCGACCACCGGCCCGGCCACCGTCTGGATGCCGCCCATCAGCACCATGACCAGCGCGTCCACCGACTGCGGCACCGCCATCAGGGTGGGGAAGACGCTGCCCTTGGCGAAGGCGTACAGCCCGCCGGCCAGCCCCGCCGCGCTGCCGGCCAGCCCGAAGCCCAGCCACTGGTGCCGCCGCGCGTCGATGCCCACGGCCTCGGCCCGCAGCGGCGAATCGCGGCCGGCGCGTAGCGCGTAGCCGAACGGCGCGAAGGCGGCGCGGCGCAGCCCCCACAGCGCCGCCGCGACCAGGGTGAGCGTCAGCCAGTAGTAGGCGGCCTTGCCGGCGGCCCAGTCCGGCGGCCAGACGCCGAGAATGCCGTTGTCGCCGCCGGTGAAGCCGTACCACTGGAAGGTGACCGACCACGCGATCTGCGCGAAGGCCAGGGTCAGCATGGCGAAGTACAGCCCCGAGCGCCGGACGCAGAACCACCCGGCGGCCAGCGCCCCCGCTCCCGCCAGCAGCGGCGCGGTGGCCAGCGCCAGCGGCATGGGCGCGGCCAGATGCTTGACCATCAGCGCCGCGCCGTAGGCGCCCAGGCCAAAATAGGCCGCGTGCCCGAACGACACCAGCCCGCCGAAGCCGACCAGCAAGTGCAGGCTGGCCGCCACCAGGGCCAGGATCACCACCTCGGTCAGCACGATCAGCGCGTAGTCGCCGGCGACCAGCGGCACCAGGGCGAGCGCGGCCAGCAAC
>JAEYOB010000316.1 GCA_023412175.1 Pseudomonadota bacterium
AGCCGGCCCGGCCTGCGTCACGCCTGCTTACGAACCAATGCCAGCACCTTCCCCCGCTCGCTCTTCGGCATCGGGGTCCCAGCCGGCTCGTCCTCGGGCTTCCCCTCCGAGGTCGGCGGGGTGAGGAAGTAGTGCACGCCGTTGCTGGGCTTGTCCTCGACCGTCCAACCGAGCTTGGGCAGGTCGGTTCGGAGGATGGTCCCGAACGCCTTCTGCGAGGTCGGCAACCCGCTGAAGTGCTTCCGCTCCCACTCGGCGAAGCTCTCCCACAGGTTTGACGCCCGGACCCAGGACCGGACCGGCGGGTAGTCGGTCTGGAACCACTGGAGCACCGGATGGACCTGGGCCTGGACCATCTGGAACCCCTCGACCAGAGCGAGGTTGTCGCCCTGGAGGTACGGGCACTCCGCCGTCTCGTCCACCGACCGCCAGAACCCCTGGGCGTCGTAGTCCCGCTGGAACCGCTCGACCGGGATGCGGTTCTGCACCTCCATCTCGAAAAACCGCCGCGTCCCCGATGGATCGCGGATCACATCGCACAGGGGGAAGTTGCCGCAGCCGAAGAAGGTCGAGAACACCAGATCCTTGCCGGCCTTCTGGTAAAGCTCCCGGAAGACGGTGTGCTTCGCCGTCATCAGCCGCTTCACTGTGTTGGCGTCGGCCTTGCTGGCGTTGGCCATCTCGTCGAACCAGATCACCGGGGCGGTCCGCAGCAGCCCGGTCATCGACCGGTCGCCGAACAGGTCGAAGCCGGCTTGGTACACGCCGTCGCCGATGGGATCGAGGAACCACCCGGAGAACCGGCTCTTGCCGGTGCCCTGCTTCTGCGAGAACAGGTACGGCATGACGTGCACCGTCTCCTGCTGGCCGTTCATCTGCCGCTTGACCCGCCAGACGAAGGTCTGGAGCACGATGGTGCAGGCGGCGACGAACCCGGCGTCGGCCCGCTTCTCAGGGGCCAGGAGAGCGGTCACAAGGTCGTGCCACTGGTCGGCCCGCGGGTTGCCGTCGAAGACCAGGGCATCGGCGGTCTCCTTCAGCATCCGCCGGTGGGTGTCGGTGTTGTACCGGTTCAGCGTCGCCCGCAGGTGGTCAGTCCGGAACCCGCCGCCGTGGTCGCCGGTCCATTCAACGATGGCGTCCCAGACGTAGGACTCCGGCAGCATCGTCCGGCCGTCCGGCGTCGGTGAGCAGTCGTACATGCCGTCCAGCCGCTGGCGGTAGCCACGGGAGTTCAGGAAGAGTTCGATGAATTCCCGCCCGGTGTGGGGCTGGCGGCCGAGATCGTGGATGATCCGGAGATCCCGGACCTCGCGGGCGGCCTCGGCGGCGTTCTTGCCCATGCGGAGGCTCCAGAACTCCCGGATGTCCTCATAGGTCTCGTGGTCGAGCTTGCCAGCCTCGACGCCGAGCCGCCGAAATTCCCGAACATCCTCGCGGGTCGGTTGGTAGTCTTTCTGTGGCAGGACCTTCTCCATGAAGGCCGTCAGGTTCTCTTTTGCCATGTCAATTGCTCGCAGTTTTGCGAGTCCCTTGTTTCTTCTGGTGGTACATCTCCCGCAGTTGATCGCGGAAAGACGGTTTGGGGGGAGGAAGACGCCGGGGGTGCCGCAGGCCGGCTTCCACGCCGTTCCGCAGCGTCCGACGGATTTCGGTGTCGGCGAGGCCGCAGCCCCGAGCCGCATCGGTCAGCCGAGCCTCGACGGTGACGCGGTCGAGAGCACCGGCGGCGACCAGTTGGCCGAGGTTGAAGGCGGCCTCGTGGAGCTTGGGGTTGCGGCCCCCTTGGGCAGTGGACCGGAGGTCCTCGGCCTCACGGTCCAGGGCGACCTGGGCGTACCGGGTGGCCTGGGTCCCGACGATGGCGTCGCCGGTGACCATCGGGATCTCGAAGGTCTCGGCGGCGAACACCCGCCAGTCCAGCAGACGGCCTTTGTTCGTCCACACCAGGGCCTCGCCCTGGAGGTCGGGGTGGCACGCCGGGATGTAGAAGGGCCGCGACACCGCCAGGGTGGAGCGATCCACCTGCCCGAGCCACGCCAGCATGGCCTTGCGGCGGGCGTACCACTCGGTGACCGGGCAATCTTCGGCGAGAGGCAAGACGATCCGGAACCGCTCTTCCGGAACCGGATGCTCCTCATCGACCACAAGGTGGTTGTAAGAGGTGTAGGCGAAGTAGGTGAACTCGGCGAAGTGCTCGATGGCCGCCGGGATCGTCCAGCCGCCGTCGATGTCGGCCACGACCATGCTGTACCGCAGCACGTTGGCGGCTGACCGCCGCACGAACGGCTTCCCGGTGGCCGGGTTGATCACTGGGACGCCGGTGTCCTCGTCCACCACCGGGTCATAGTCGCCGGTGTCGTCGCGGAACGCCGCCGGGACGAACATCGCGGTCCGCTTCTTGTCGGCGACGAGGTCGTGGGACGAGAGGCAGTCGATGAAGACCTCCCAGGTCACGTCCTCGGCGGTCGTGACGCGGTTGTCCCCGCGGCTGTCGAATGTGGTGACGGTGTATTGTCGGGTCATTCTTGCCTGCCAGAAAGACGCCCGCCCGGTCGGCACACCGGGCGGGCACATGGCAAGCAAGTGCGGTCTCATGGGCACTCACAGGGCGACCACGTCTGTGAGGAACTGGTGATGGTGTGACTTGCTTGCCTTCAAGGGGTGCCGCCCCTCTTCAGGTATTTAGCCACGCCTGGATGCCAAAAAGCGAAATTCCATTTACTGGGTATTTCGGTATTTGGGCGAAAATTTGGGGCGGCAGACGGGAATATTGCAATTGCCTGCGGGATCTGATCCGCGAGAGAGGGAACGTCTGGACGCACCCTGGGGGCTCGACGACAGGCACTCGACGGTCTGTGGCCGGCGGAGGACAATGTTGCAGGCCCGATGACCGTGAGCTACATCATGTCCCTCCTCGGCTCCACCAAATTTCCCCTCCCCAGGGGGAAATGAACAAGCCGCCGCTGGCGGCTTTTTTCATGCCTGCCTTTCCCCTTCCTTCTTCGTCATCCCCGCGAAGGCGGGGAGCCATCCGGCCCAGACGCTTCGGCGGCAAGCATGGATCCCCGCCTTCGCGGGGATGACGGCAAAACAGGACGTCCAGTCGTCATGCTCGCCAATTTCGCAGCTCTCGGCGCCGCGCTCTGCTGGGCGGCGGGCGGCCTGATCGCCGTGGCGCCGGTGCGCGCCATCGGCTCGGTGGCCTTCAACCGGATCCGCATGGTCATCGTCTTCGCCATGCTTGCCGTCGCGGCGACGCTGACCGGCGGCTGGGCGACGCTGGGCTGGGAGCAGGTGGCATGGCTGGCGCTGTCCGGCGCCATCGGCATCTTCCTGGGCGACACCGCACTGTTCTGGGCGCTCGGCCGGCTGGGGCCGCGGCGCAACGTGGTGATCTACGCCACCAACGCGCCGATCACCGCCATGCTGGGCTGGCTGGTGCTGGGCGAGGCGCTGGCGCCGCTGACGCTCCTGGGAATCGGGCTGGTCACGGCGGGCGTCATGCTGGCGGTGGCCTTGCGCGGCGGTTCGCACGATTGGGAATCCGTGCGCGGGCCGCTGCTGGCCGGCGTCGGCGTCTGCCTGATCGCGGCGCTCTGCCAGGCGGCCGGTTCGATCCTCGCCAAGCCGGCGCTGACCGCCGGAGCCGACCCCATGGCCGGGGCGGCGGTGCGCGTCGGTGCCTCCGGATTGCTGCTGTGGGCCGGCGCCCTGCTGCCGGGCGAACGGGCGAAGCTGCTCCAGGGGCTGACGCCGCGCATCGTCGCCATGATCGCCGCCAATGGCTTCATCGGCCTCGGCCTGGGCATGACGCTCCTGCTGATCGGGCTGAAGTTCGGAGACGCCGGGGTCGCCGCGACGCTGTCGGCCACCAGCCCGGTGCTGATCCTGCCCATGCTGTGGGCGCTGACCCGGCAGGCACCCCGTCCCGGCGCCTGGATCGGTGCGGCGGTGGCGGTGGCGGGCGTCATGCTGATCGTGAACCGGTAGCGTCGGGCTTCCGTGCGGCGCGCGGGCTCTTTATAAAAGACCGCCCAACGCACTCGGACTACCGGAGCCGCCGCCGTGTCAGCCAAGATCCCCGCCACCATCATCACGGGCTTCCTCGGAGCCGGGAAGACCAGCCTGATCCGCCACCTCCTGGCAAACGCCAATGGCCGGCGGCTGGCGCTGGTGATCAACGAGTTCGGCGACCTGGGCGTCGACCGTGAGCTGCTGGCCGGCTGCGGCGTCGAGGGCTGCACTGAGGACGACATCGTCGAGCTGACCAACGGCTGCATCTGCTGCACGGTCGCCGATGACTTCCTGCCGAGCATCACGGCGCTGCTGTCGCGTCCCGAGCCGCCCGACCACATCGTCATAGAGACCTCGGGCCTCGCCCTGCCCAAGCCGCTGGTGAAGGCATTCAGCTGGCCCGAGGTGCGCACCCGCGTCACCGTGGACGGCGTGATCGCGGTCATCGACGCCGAAGCTGTGGCCGCCGGCCGTTTCGCTCCCGATACGGATGCGGTGAACGCCCAGCGCGCGGCCGACCCGACGCTCGACCATGAAAGCCCGCTGGAGGAACTGTTCGAAGAGCAGATCCTGTGCGCCGACATGGTCGTGCTGAACAAGGCCGACCGCGTCGATGCCGCCACCATGGCCCGCGTGCGGGAGGAGGTGGCCGGGCATCTGCGGCCGCTGGTCAAGACGGTGGCCTCCACCCAGGGCGGCGTCGATCCGGCGGTGCTGCTGGGGCTGGGCGCCGCGGCCGAGGACGATCTGGATTCCCGCCGCTCGCACCACGAGGAAGAGGGGGACGACCACGATCACGACGAGTTCGAGAGCTTCGTCGTCCAGCTTGCCGCCGTCACCGACCCGGCCGAGGTGGAGGCGCGCATCCGCGCCACCGCCGCCGCGCACGACATCCTGCGCGTCAAGGGCTTCCTGGACGTGGCCGGCAAGGCGATGCGCCACGTCATCCAGGGTGTCGGCGACCGCATCCAGGGCTATTACGACCGCCCATGGAAGGCCGGCGAGGCGCGGCAGAGCCGGTTGGTGGTGATCGGCCAGCGCGGGCTGGACCGCGCGGCCATCGCCACGGCGCTGGCTGCCCAACCGGCCGACTGACGCCATGCACCTCCTGGCCGCGCAGCCCGGCAGCCTGGGCGACGGCGGCGAGGCCGTCGACCTCGGCCAGAGTCCGGGCGACATCGTCTACCTGACCGCCGCCGACACCGAACTGGCCTGTCTGGCGGCGGCCCGCGACCGGCTGGGCGAGGCGGGGCCGAGCCTGCGCCTCGCCAGCATCCTCCAGCTCGGCCACAACCTGTCGGTGGACGTCTACGCCGAGGGCACGGTGGCAGCGGCCAAGCTGGTGATCGTCCGCCTGCTCGGCGGCGAACGCTACTGGCCGTATGGGATCGAGCAGATCGCCGAGACCTGCCGGCGCCATGCCATCCCCCTGGCGGTGCTGCCCGGCGACGACCAGCCCGACCCGGAACTGGCCCAGCGCTGCACCGTGCCGGCGGAGGCGGCGCACCGGCTGTGGCAGTACGGCGTGCACGGCGGCATCGACAACGCGGTGGAACTGCTGCGCTACGCCGCGTCGCTGATCGACCGCGACTCGGGCTGGCGCGAACCCATGCCGCTGCTGCGCGCCGGGCTGTACTGGCCGGGGGCGACCCGGCCGGGCCTGGAAGAGGTGCGCGCCAACTGGACCGACGGCGCACCGGTGGTGGCGGTCCTGTTCTACCGGGCGCTGGTGCAGGCGGCGAACCTCGCGGTCATCGATTCGCTGATCGATGCGTTGCGGGCAGAGGGGCTGAACCCGCTGCCCGTCTACACCACCAGCCTGAAGGAAGGGGCCGCCGCCGCGGTGGTCGCCGAACTGCTGTGCGCCGCCGGACCGGACGCGATCCTCAACGCCACGTCCTTCGCGGTGTCGCAGCCGGGGGCAAAGCGGTCGGTGACGCCGTTCGACGACTCGGACTGCCCGGTGTTGCAGGTGGTGTTCTCGGGCGGCAGCGAGGCGGCGTGGCGGGACGGCACGGCCGGGCTGTCGGCGCGCGACATCGCCATGAACGTGGCGCTGCCCGAGGTGGACGGCCGCATCCTCGCCCGCGCCGTCAGCTTCAAGGCGGAAGCCCGCCGGCACGAGCCGACGCAGAGCTGGATCCTCGACTACCGGCCGGTGCCGGACCGCGTGGCGTTCACCGCGCGGCTGGCGGCGGGCTGGGCGCGGTTGCGGCGGACGCCGGCGGCGGAGCGGCGGGTGGGGATCGTTCTGGCGAACTACCCGAACCGGGACGGGCGGCTGGCGAACGGTGTCGGCCTGGACACCCCGGCCGGCGTAGTCGAGGCGCTGAAGGCGATGAGAGCGGCGGGGTACGCGGTGGACGGCGCGCCGGTCGATGCAGCCGGGCTGATGGCGGACATGCAGGCCGGCATCACCAACGACATCACGGTGCTGGATGAGCGGATCGTCCGCGAGACGCTGAGCGTGGCGGAGTACCGGCGGTTCTTCGAGACGCTGCCGGAGGCGGTGCGGACGGCCGTCGTGGAGCGTTGGGGGGAGCCGGAAGCGGATCCGTTCGTGGCGGATGCTTGCCCCCACCCTTCCCATGCTTCGCATGGGCCCCTTCCCTCCCCC
>JAEYOB010000400.1 GCA_023412175.1 Pseudomonadota bacterium
CGCCGCATGTGCGGCGCGGCGGCGGTCGCCGCCGATACCAAGCCCCGATGAGTTGGGATCATCGGGGCCTGGTATTACGCCCCCACCAGTCCGCGGTGTTTCAGCAGCGGTTCGATCTTCGGTTCCCGCCCGCGGAAGGCGACGTACAGCTCCATCGGGTCGCGGGTGTCCCCGGCCGAGTAGATGTCCTTCAGCCGCGCCGCCAGCGCCGGGTCGAAGGCGTCGCCGGCCTCCTCGAACGCCTCGAAGCCGTCGGCGTCCAGCACCTCGGCCCAGAGGTAGGCGTAATAGCCCGCGGCGTAGCCGCTGCCGCCGAACAGATGCTGGAAATGCGGCGGGCGGTGGCGCACGCCGATCTCCGCCGGCACGCCGATCCGCGCCAGCACCTCGCGCTCGAACGCTGCCACGTCGAGGCCGGACGGATCGGGCAGGGTGTGGAACGCCAGATCGAGCAGCGCCGCCGCGGTGTACTCGACGGTGGCGAAGCCCTGGTTGAAGGTGCGGGCGGCGAGCAGCCGGGTCAGCAGCGATTCCGGGATCGGCTCGCCGGTCCGGTAATGCACGGCGTAGGTCCGTAGGGTCTCCGGCGCCGCCATCCAGTGTTCGTAGACCTGCGAGGGGAACTCGACGAAGTCGCGGCGCACCGAGGTGCCGGACTGCGACGGGTAGCGCACCTTGCTCAGGAGCCCATGCAGGCCGTGGCCGAACTCGTGGAACAGCGTCTCCGCCTCGTCGAAGCTGAGCAGGGTCGGTTCCCCGCGGGCGAAGTTGTTGTTGTTCACGATGATCGGCGCCACCGCGCCGTCGAAGCTTTCCTGGTCGCGGTAGCTGCTCATCCAGGCGCCCGACCGCTTGCCGGACCGCGCGAAGTTGTCGTGCAGGAACACGCCGACGTGCCGCCCCTCGGCGTCCTTCACTTCGTAGACGCGGACGTCGGGGTGGTACGCCGGGCAGTCCGTGCGCTCGGCGAAGGTCACGCCGAACAGCCGCCCGGCGGTGTCGAAGGCGGCACGCACCATGTTGTCGAGCACGAAGTATGGCTTCACCTCCGCCTCGTCCAGGTCGTAGCGGGCCTGCCGGACCTTCTCGGCGTAGTAGCGCCAGTCCCACGGCTCGATGGCGGCGTTCAGCCCTTCGGCGCGCGCCTGCGCCTGCAACTCCTGGCACTCGGCCGCCGCCTTGCGCTTAGCCGGCTCCCAGACCTGCAGCAGCAGCCGCTCGACCGCCGCGGTGTCCCTGGCCATGGTGTCGTCGAGCTTGTAGTCGGCGTAGGTGGCGTAGCCGAGCAGCCGCGCCTGCTCGGCCCGCAATTCGACGATCTCGCGGATCAGCGGCGTGTTGTCGTGCTCGCCGGGCAGGCCGCCGCGCGCCGTCCAGGCGGTGTGGACCGCCTGCCGCAGGTCGCGGCGCGCCGAGAAGGTCAGGAACTGCTCAACCGAGGAACGGGCGAGGGTGACGACGTACCGGCCTTCCAGCCCGCGCTCCCGCGCGGCCTGTGCCGCGGCGGCGCGGGCGAAGGCGGGCAGGCCGTCGAGGTCCGCCTCGTCCAGCGCCAGGTGCCACTCCTTCTCGTCGTGCAGGACGTTCTGGTTGAACAGCGTGTGCAGCGTGGCGAGGCGTTCGGAGATCGCCGACATCCGCGCCTTGTGCTCCGGCGCCAGGGCGGCGCCGCTGCGCACGAAGCCCAGGTGCAGGCGTTCCAGCAGGCGCAGCTGGTCGGTGTCGAGACCGAGGCCGGCGCGCCGGGCGTGCAGGTCGGCAATGCGGGCGAACAGGTCGGCGTCCAGGGCGACGCGCATGTGGTGCTGCGCCATCCTGGGCGCGTAGTCGCGCGCGATGGCTTCCAGCGCGTCCGAGGTGTTGGAGGAGTTCAGGTTGTAGAACACCGCGCTGACGCGGTTGAGCATCCGTCCGGCGCGCTCCAGCGCCTCCACCGTGTTGGCGAAGCTTGGCGGTTCGGGCGAGCGGGCGATGGCCTCAACCTCGGCCGTGTGCTCCGCCATGGCGTGGTCGAAGGCCGGCGGGATGTGCTCGGGCCGGATATGGTCGAAGGGCGGCAGGCCGAAGGGGGTGGACCATGCCTGGAGAAAGGGATTGTCGGTCATGCAGGCTCCCGTGGCGACGCCATGTATCTGGGCATGCGGACGCCGGCCGCCAACGCCAGCGGCGCTGGTGTGAGCGGTCGTCGTGGTTGTCGGCGTGGCGGCACCGGGTCCTGACGATACCGGAGGGCGACCCGACGCCGCAACCGGCGAGCCTCGGCAAGGCGGCGGCAGACCGGCAAGGTGGCCGATCAATGGCAGGCAGCCGGCGACGGCGGGTCACCGGCTGACGCTGCGACCCGCCGCGCAGGCCTGCGTGACCACCGTCGCCGGCGCTGCGGGCGATCCGGGCGGTGGTCGATGAGGTGCTGGCCGGCATGGACGCGGCGTACGCCGGGCTTTACGCCAGCACCGGGCGGCCGTCCATTCCGCCCGAACAGGTGCTCAAGGCGCTGCTGCTGCAAGCCTTCTACTCGATCCGTTCGGAGCGTCAACTCGCCGAGCAGATCGACTTCAACCTGCTGTTCCGCTGGTTCGTCGGCTTGGGCGTGGACGATCCGGTCTGGCACCCGACGGTGTTCACC
>JAEYOB010000419.1 GCA_023412175.1 Pseudomonadota bacterium
CGCCAGCCCGGACGCTTCCAGGATCGGCTTCATCACCTCGGTGGTGGTGCCGGGATAGGTGGTGGATTCCAAAACCACCAAATGGCCGCGGCGCAGGTGCTTGGCGATGGTGTGCGCCGTCGCCTCGACGAAGGACAGGTCGGGCTCGTGGTGGGGGCCCAGCGGCGTCGGCACGCAGATCAGGATGGCGTCGGCTTCGGCGAAGCGGGCGGCGTCGGTGGTTGCGTCGAAGCGCGCGGCCTGGACCACATTGCCGATGCGCTCGTCGGCGATGTGCGGCAGCGGGCTCCCTCCGCCGTTCAGGCGGTCCACCGTCTGGGCGTCGATGTCGTAACCGATCACCCGGAACCCGGCCTCGCAGGCGGTGAGCGACAGCGGCAGCCCGACGTAGCCCAGGCCGACCACCGCCACCGTCGCCGTGCGCTCCTTGTAACGGGCGAGCAGGCGTTCGACATCGGGGCATCGGCTCGCGTCCGGCACCACGATCGTCGCCTGGTCGGAGAGCCGTCGCCGCAGCAACCGGTCGTCGAGAGCCTCGGTCGTCGCGTTGTCGTGTTGATGCATCGTTTCCCCCTGCACTGGCGCATGCCGCGGATGTGCTCCGGCGGCCGATGGCGACGGGACGGGTTCGGGTCGTTCCGTCGCGGATGCACCGTGGTGTGGTCGGTTTCGGTGTGAGTCTCCCGACGGCTCCCCCGCGCGGCGCCGTCAGTATTATCTTTTGCAGCGCGACTTCTTATGGGAAAGAAGGGGCGGGAGCGCCGTGCGTCGGGCTAGTCCGGAATGGATGTGCAATTCTCCAGATTCCTGAAGCGTTGCAGCGTCTCCTCGGCAGGCAGACCCAGGCCGAACACGGCGAGCACGCCACGGAACAGCCAGACCACGTCCTGCCTGAGGCTGCGGCGGGGAAAGTAGGCGAGGTCGATGCGCGCCTTCGCCGGAAAAAGAACCGCCCGGTAGAATTCGTGCGGATCGACTTTTTCGGGAAACAAGGCGCTCTCGTTGCGAAAATAGACCTGGTTCGGCCCGAAGATGCCCGGACGGTGGTCGAGCACGCCGCGGTAGACACCCTCGAAGCAGTCGGCGAAGTCGAGCGTTTCGGGCCGCGGTCCGATGATCGCCATGTTGCCCTTCTGCACGTTCCAGAGCTGCGGCACCTCGTCGATCTTGGTGCGTTCGAGGAAGCGGCCGACGCGCGTCATGCGGTCGTCGTTCTTCAGAGTCACCGCCCGGCCGGCCGCGCCATCGTGGAACTTGCGGAACTTGTACAGGCGGAAGATCCGCCCGCGCTGGCCCAGGCGGTTCTGCGCGTAGAAGATCGGTCCGGGCGAGTCCAGGCGGATGGCGAGGACGACCGGAATCAGGATCGGCAGGAAGCAGAGGATGCCGGTCAGCGCCACCACGATGTCGAAGGTCCGCCGCAGCACGGCGTCGGCCCGGCCGACGGCGGCCATGCGGGGCGGCAGCCGATCCTGGGTGTCGGACTCGCTCGTCATGCGGGCATCCCTTGGCGCTGGCAGGACAGCGCGTGAAGCAGGGCCTGCGTGACCGTCGCGACGTCACGCTCCTCCATCTTCGGGTGCAGCGGCAGGGTCAGCTCGCGTCGGGCGAACTCTTCGGTGCGCGGCAGGCTGACGTCCGGGAAGCGGTCCCGGTAATAGGTGAAGTGGTGGAGCGGCGCATAGTGGACGCTGGTCTGCACACCGTCGGCGCGCATGGAGTCGGCGAGGCGCTGGCGGTCCACGCCCTGCGGCAGCAGGATGGGCAGAATATGGTGCGCCGACGCGCGCGGCTCGGAGAAGGGCATGAGCACGTCCGGGCAGTCCCGCTCCAGCAGGCTGCGGTACGTCTCGGTCAGGGAGCGCCGCTTGGCGTTCCAGGCCGGCAGCTTGGCGAGCTGCACGAGCCCTATGGCGGCGCGGAACTCATCCATGCGGTAGTTGAAGCCGAGCGCGGTGACGTCGTAGCCGTTGGCGTGCCCGGTCAGCCGCTGCTGGGTGCCGCTGGTCATGCCGTGGCCGCGCAGGTTGCGCACGCGGTCGAGGAGGGCGCTGTCGCGGGCGATGACCATGCCGCCCTCGGCAGTGGTCATGTTCTTGTTGCCGTAGAAGCTGAAAACGCCGGCGTCACCGATGGCGCCGGCTCCTTCCACACCGGCCGCGTGCGCGGCGTCCTCGATCAGCAGAAGCCCGCGAGCCTCCGCGAAGGCGCGCCAGCGGTCGCGGTCGGGCAGATAGCCGGCGTAGTTCACCAGGATCACCGCGCGCGTGCGCTCCGTGACCTTGGCCGAGGCGTCTGTCAGCGACATCAGCGGCAGATCGAGGTCTTCGATGTCCACGAAGACCGGCGTCGCGCCGACGTGGAGCACGCAGTTGGCCGTCGCCACGAAGGTGGCGGCGGGGACCAGCACCTCGTCCCCCGGCCCGAGGCCGAGGGCGGCGAGCACGAGGTGGAGGCCGGCCGTGCAGGAGCTTACGGCGACCGCGTCCTGCACGCCCTGGCCGTCGGCAAAAGCCCGCTCGAACGCGCGGACCCGGTCGCCCATGGTGATCCAGCCAGCGTCGATGACGGCGGCGAGGGCGGCCTTTTCCTCCTCGCCAAGGGTTGGCTCGGCTACCAGCAGCATGACGTCTCTCCAGGAAGGCTCTTGGGCTCGGGAGGCGGCGCCGGCGCCGCGTCTGCGACGGCCGGCATCGTCCCGGCGGGCGGTCAGGCGGCCGGATGGTTCAAGCGACGGCCCGCGTCTCGAAAGTTGGCCACTGCTCGTCCCAAGCCATCTCCTGGACCTTCTGGAAATCGTCGACGCGGCCGATGTCGAGCCACAGGCCGCCGTGCTGGAAGATGCTGACCGGCTGCCGCGCCGCCATCATGCAGGCCATGAGGTTGTCGAAGCCGAACGGTACGCCGTCCGGAATGTAGGAAAGGATGCCAGGCTCCATGCAGTAGACGCCCATGCTGACCAGGTGGGTGAGGGTGGGCTTTTCCTGGAAGCGGGTGACGCGGTTGTTCGACTCTTCGATGATGCCGAAGTCGGTCTCGATGGCGCGCCGTGAGGTGGCGATGGTCAGCAGCGTTTCCTGCCGGTGATGGAAGTCCGCGAAGGCGCCGAGGTTTAGGTCGGTGAGCACGTCCCCGTTGATCACCAGGAACGTCTCGTCAAGCTGGTCGCGCAGCAGCCGCAGGGCGCCGACGGTGCCGAGCGGCTCGTTTTCCTCCGTATAATGGATGTTGACTCCCCACTGGCGGCCGTCCCCGCAGACCGTGCGGATCAGATGGCCGAGATACCCAGTGGTGATGTAGACGTCCTGGACACCGTTGCGCCGCAGCCATTTCAGCAGGAGCTCCAGAACGGGCTTCGAACCCACAGGCATCAGGGGCTTCGGCAAGACCATGGTGTAGGGCCGCAGACGCATGCCCTTGCCCCCGCACTGAATAACGCCTTTCATTCCTTTCCTCCTCTAGTGCCTCAACCAGCTGCCTTTCGCACCCTTCGCCGGGAAGAATCTTCTGGCGGGGAGCGGGCACGCCGGCACCCTCACGAGGCGTCGAAGGCATGTTATGTTATGCTTCGCAGGGGTGTAAACACGTTCCCTCGGTGTAAGCATAAGGCGCGAACCGTCGGAAGTGGCGCCCTTTGGCGCCTGGATCAGCGGAAAGAAAGGGTTAGAGATCGCCATCGCGCGCCGCCTCCATGCCCCACTTTGGGGACGAGGTGCGTCCGGGTGTAGCCTCTTTTTACGTTTACAGCGGTGTTTTTGGCATCTTATGCTTGTGACCGCTGGTGGGAGCGACTGCCTCCGGAGGATCGGCGTCCGGAAGCGGCATTCGGGCTGCGTGGGCGGCCCCGGTGCAAAAGAAAAAGAAGCCGATGCGCGGCGTGCGCAGCCGCATGTCCTGCCAGCCAGTGCTGCGCCTTTCATGAATGGTGAAAGGGAAAGGTAATGGATCAATACGAGATCGTGCACGCCGGGGTTCGCGAGGCGGTGCCGCACGTGAAGGAAGGAAGTGCCGCCAGCGGCGAGGTCGACACGGTGGCGGCGCTGAAACGTCGCCGGGTGCTGATCGCGGTGCTGGTCGTTGCGGCGACGATTGCCGCGCTGCTCGTCACCCGGCTGATGACCCCGCTCTACGAAGCCGAAGCCGGCATCATGTTCAATCCGCGCGAGCTGACGCTGATCGGGACGACGACCCAGCAGGGCACGATGCTTCCCTCAGAGGAGGCGGCGCGCAAGAATTACATCGCCATCGTCCGCTCGCGGGGCGTTGCCGAAGCGGTGGTGGACCGCCTGCAGCTCGACAAGCTGCCCGAGTTCAACCCGACCCTGCGCCCGCCGTCGCAGATCCAGGTTCTGGCCGACCGGACCCGCGCCGTGGTGGCGGATTGGGCATCGCCGGTGCTGGCGTTCCTGCCGGAATCGATGGCGAAGAACGACACGAGCTGGCGCAACGAGGAACTCACGCAGGACCGCCTGCGCGACGAGATCATCAACCGCTTCCTGCGCCGTCTGGAGACCTCGTCGAGCGACGCGTCGCGCGTCATCGGCATTCGCTTCCTTTCCGAGGACCGTGAGCGCGCGGCCCTGATCGCCAACACCGTCGCCGAGCAATTCATCATCCGCAAGCGCGACCAGGAGTTGGCCGGCGCCGAGGTTCTGGCCGGCAACCTGACGCAGGAAGTTGTGGACCTGAACAAGGAGATCCAGGAGGCGGAGCGGAAAGTCGATGAACGCCGCCTGGCGCTGGGCATCCATTCCGACGCCAGCATGAAGGCGCTGAACGACCGTATGGCCGAACTGAGCCGCCAGCTCACCGCGGCGACGGCCGAGCGCGTACGTGCGGAGGCGCAGTTTGCCGAGGCGCAGCAGATCCGCAACTCCGGCGACGCCGCGTCGGCGGCGCAGGTGCTCGGCTCGCCGCTCATCCAGCGCCTGCAGGAAGCGTCGGCCATGGCCTCCAGCCGTCTGGCGCAGCTGCAGCTCCGCTACAATGACCAGCACCCGCAGATGATCGCGGCGCGCTCCGAGCTGCGGGACATCCGCGCCAAAATCACTGAGGAGGTCGGCAAGATCCAGAACTCCCGCTACAACTCTGTCGCCATCGCCAAGGCCAACGAGACCGGGCTGCGCCAGCAGATGGAACAGCTCAAGACCCAGATGGCCAAGGCGAGCGAGTCGGAGGTGGACATCGCGGTCCTGGAGCGCGAGGTGGAAGCCAAGCGCACGCTGATGCCGCAGCTCACCGGGCGCCTGAACAACGCCAACGCCCAGATCGACTACCTGCGCCACAATGGCGCCGACACCCAGGTGATCTCGCAGGCGGTGGTGCCGCGTTTCGCCAGCCATCCACCGGTTCTCGCCATCATGGCGACCGCCGTGCTGCTGGCTGCCGGCGGCGGCGGCGTGCTGGCGGTAATGCTGGAGCGCGCCGACAACACCATTCAGAGCACCTCGCAGCTCCGCAGCATCACGCCGCTGCGTGTGCTCGGCACACTGCCGGTCGTCCGCGGCGGGCGTCGCCGGGGCCGCGCCCCGGCCCAGCTGGTGGTGGAGGGCTCCGACTCCGCGTACCTCGAACACCTGCGCACGGTGGCCATGCGTGCGGGTATGGCCGGGGCGGCGCCGGCGAAGGTGCTGCTCATAACCTCCTCGGTGTCGGGCGAGGGCAAGAGCAGCGCAGCCTCGTCGCTGGCCCGCATGTTGGCGCTGTCCGGCCGGCGGACCATCCTCATCGACGCCGACCTGCGCGCGCCCACCATGCACCGCGTCTTCGGGCTGCGCCGCGAGCAGGGTCTGGGTGAGTTCATCCAGAAGGGGTTGGCGCTGGAGGACATCGTGCAGCACGACGAGGCATCGGGCTGCGACGTCATCACCGCCGGCCACTGCCGCGGGGCGTCGGCGGACGTGCTGCAGTCGTCCCGTATGCAGGAACTGATCGGCCACCTGGCGATCGCCTACGACACGGTGGTCATCGACTCGCCCCCGGTGCTCGCGGTGTGCGACGCGCACATCCTGGCGCGGATGTCCGACCGGACGCTGATGATGGTCCGCTGGAAGTCGACCCAGGTGTCGACCCTGGTGAGTGCCCTCCAACGCCTCTCGGACGACAACGTGCCGGTGGACGGCATCGTCCTGTCGCAGGTCGATGGAAAGAAGTACAGCGTCTACGGTTACTCGGACTCGGAGATCTTCTCGTCGGGCTTCCGGAAGTACTACACGCACTGACAGGGACGGTCCGGTGGAAAAAGGGGAGTGGCGCCCGCGCCGCTCCCCTTTCCGTTTGCGTGTCGGTAGTTCCTCGGCATAGCAAGAACCGGGTGTCGAATAACATCGGCGTCGTATAGTTAGACTTCCTCCAGGTGAGGAGGAGCGCAATGTCGATGCTGCAAGATAAGGTGTCTATTATTACAGGATCGTCCGCCGGAATAGGTCTCGCGACGGCGATGCTGTTCGCTTCCAAGGGAAGCGCTGTGGTCGTGAACGCGCGGACAGGTGCCGCCCTGGACAAGGTTGTTGCTGCGATCAACTCCGCCGGCGGCCGTGCGCGCGCGGTCGTCGGGGATGTTGCCGAGGCGGACACTCACGACGAACTGGTCGAGACGGCGCTCAAGGCGTTCGGCCGGCTTGATATCGCTTTCAACAACGCCGGAACTGTTGGCCCGGTGAAACCGCTCGCGGCGATCACGCCAATGGAATGGCAGGAGGTTCTGTCCATCAATCTCACGGCGGCCTTCCTCGGCGCGCGCAGCCAGATCCCCGCCATGCTTGAGCGGGGCGGTGGCGCCATCATTTTCACGTCGAGCTTCGTGGGGACGAGCGTCGGCCTTCCCGGCATGGCTGCCTATGCCGCCGCGAAAGCCGGCTTGATGGGGCTGGTGAAAGGCATTACGGCCGATTACGCCGGCAAAGGCATCAGGGCGAACGCACTGCTTCCCGGCGGGGTCGATACCGCGATGGCTGGCGACAGCGCTCAAAAGGAATGGGCGGCTGGACTGCACGCGCTGAAGCGGATAGCGCGGCCCGAGGAGATTGCCCAAGCCGCACTCTTTCTCGCCGGTCCGATGGCGAGCTTCGTCGCTGGATCGGCTCTCTTCGCCGATGGGGGCAACGCCGCAGTCAAATAGCTGCGGGAACCATCTCTTCTCCCTGAAGCGCAGGGGTTCAGGGAGAAGAGACCGGCGGTAATCAGGTCGCCTGGAGCGGGTTCCTGAAAAGATAACCTTACGGACGGCCTTGCGACCCGCTGCGCACCATACCCGGCTGTAGCACGCCGTAGGTCGGCGCCACGCGGTCGTAGAGCTGCATCAACTCCCGTTCTTCGTTGGCCCAGTTGTAGTAGGCCTTCACCGCCTCGCGGCCGCGCCGCCCCATTGCCTCGGCCTCCTCAGGGTGGTCGAACATCCACTGGATCGCCTTGGCGATGGCCTCGGGGTCGGTCGGCGACACGCACAGGCCGCAATTATGCTTCTCGACGATGCCGCGGTGATAGGGGAAGTCGGCGGTGATCACCGGGATCCCTGCCGCCAGGTACTCGTAGAGCTTGACCGGCTGGGTGTCGAAGTAGTTCTGCGTCGGGTAGTACAGCGCCAGCCCGACCAGCGATTCGCCCAGCAGGCGCTGCACGCCGGCACGATCGACGCGGCCCCGGTAATCCACCCGCGGCCAGCCCGGCGAGGCCTCCATCTTCTGCCGCAGTGCCGAGGTCTCGATGGTGCCGGCCAGCAGCATGGTCGCCTGCGGCGTCGCGACCTGCGCCATGGCGTCCACCATTTCCACGGCACAGCGGTCGGCGCAGATGGTGCCGGCGAAGGCGACGCCGCGCCGCTGGGCGAAGGGGATGGCGGTGCCGCCCTTGAACTCGGTGAACAGCGCGAAGTTCTGCACCAGCACCGTCTTGCGGCGCGGGAAGCGCTTGGCAATGGTCGGGGTGGCGGCCACCACCCCGGACATGGCCCGGCCGGCGATCCACTCCACGGCCTCGGCCGCCGCTGCGATGGACGTGCGCAGGGCCTTCGGGATCCAGGTGCGGGTCAGGATATCCCGCGGCAGATCCTCGTGCACGTCGTAGATCACCCGCTTGCCCAGCAGGCGCAGTACCAGGGCGCCGGGGATCAGTTCGGGGTCGTGGAAATGGTAGACATCGGCCTTCAGCTTCAGCCCCGTGGTCAGCACCACCGTGGTTGTGGACAGCAACCGCGTCAGCAGGCCCGGCCGGCGCTTCAGCGCCACGATGTCCACCTCTTGCCGGCGCGTCGGGCGGCCGTCCTCGGTGACGAAGCGGTTGTCGGGGATGACCAGCGACACGTCGTATCCGGCCCGCGCGAGGCCCGCGCACTCCTTGGCGAAGATGCGGGCGTCGTCGGCGAGATGGGTGGATGTCAGGTGGACGACCTTGACGCGATCCGGGTGCGAAAGGCTGTCAGGCATGCGATCGTTTCCCCCACTTATGGAAGAGCCCCGGCCGGATCGCGCTCTTGCGGATTCCGGCCCCGGCGGCGCGTCACGGGCCGCCGCACCACGTCTTCCGGACGCGGTCCTGTTATCTTACCCTACTGGCGGACGGATTGCCGGTGAACCGCGCAAAGAGAGCATCGCAGCGCCCAGGCGTGCCGATTCCACTTCCTTTCGAGGCAGGCGGCTGCGCGACCCGGCCACCCCTTCTTTGCAGTTATCGTTTATTTACCGTCCCATGCCGATAAGATAACATCGCCCGCTGTGCCCAACCGCCGGAGACGGGGAGCGGAAATGACGATGCACGTGCAGCTCGATCAGACCTTCGGGGCCTACCGGCGCGCCGGTCCGATGCCCAGGCTGCTCGACGACCTGCTGTCCATCGAGATGAGCTTCGTGCTGTTCCTGGTTTCCGGGCGTTTCAAGGTGCTGCCCGAATTCCAGTTCATTCCCCTGGACCCGACCATCCTGTTCTTCGTCCTGACGCTCGGCCTGATCGTCCACAAGTGCGGCGCGCGGCAGATGAAGCCGATGCCTCTCGATGCGGCCGACCTGCTGATGATGGCCTTCGTCGCGCTGGGTGTCGTCAGCGTCTTCTGGTCCAGCCTGGAGCCCAAGAACATCGACAAGGTCTGGCGCTTTGCCCTGGTCGGCGTCAGCGGCTATTTCTTCGCCAGCGTCCTTGCACAGGAGCAGGAGCGCCGGGAGCGGCTGGTGCGGTTGATGATCGGGTTCAGCGCCGCCCTCATGGCCTACTACGCCTACCACCGCTGGGTCGTCGGCGTCAGCACCTGGGAGCTGGAGAACACCGGCCGCATCCGGGGCAACAACTACCTGGAGTACGGCAACCACGCCGCCTACGTGTTCTTCGGCTGTCTGGCGCTGGTCGTCTACGGTCCGCGGCGCTGGCTGCTGCCGGCGCTGGCCGGTGCGGTGGTGTCGCTGTTCCTGCTGACGCTGATCGGCGCGCGCGGCGCCCTGGTCTTTTCGGTGCTCGCCATCCCGCTGGCCGCTGCTTCCCTCTTCCTGTGCCGCAGCAAGTTCAAGAGCGGATTCCGGCGGATCATCCTGCTGCTGGTGGTGCTCGCCGCCATGGCGTGGGTCGGCTATGCGGCGCTGGTGGCGGTCAAGGGGTTCAGTGGCGCTGCGGAGCAGCTCTACACGCTGGAGCGTCTCGGCCTCCAGCTTTCCAACGAGGCCACCTATTCGCTCGACGTGCGCGCCGAGGGGCGGGACCTTGCGTTCCGGCGCTGGCTGGAACTGCCGCTGCTCGGCTGGGGCATGGGCGAGTTCCGCATCCAGCACAGCCTGGACTACCCGCACAATTTGCTGCTGGAAACGCTGATGGAGATGGGGCTCGCCGGTGCGGCCCTGTTCGTGCCGGCGCAGCTCATTGCCCTGTTCGCCTGCTGGCGCATCGCCAGGGACCCGGACGCCACCTGGGTGGACATGGCCATCGTCCTGAAATTCGTCACCGAGTTCGTCTCGCACATGACCGTCGAGGGCTATCTCGGCGACAACCGGATGTACTTTGCTCTGCTGGCGATGGCGGTCTGCCTGACCCGCGCGCGATCCCGCAGCCGGCCGGCGCTGGTCAGATAACAAAGGCAAAAGAGGGGCTGAAGACAGCAACCACAGGGGGAAGCGCCATGATTGCCGAACTGGTCGTGCACCTGTATGTCTCCTCGACCGGCCTCGACACCAACCCCGGCACCCCGAAGGCGCCGCTGCGGACCATCACGCGGGCCGCTGACCTGGCGAAGCCCGGCACCATCGTGCACGTGGCGCCGGGCACCTACGAGGGCGGCTTCCAAACCACGAAGAGCGGCACGCCGCAGGCGCCGATCCGCTACGTCTCGGACGTGCCGTGGGGGGCGCGCATTGTGCCGCCCGCCGGCAACAAGCGGAAGGAAGCGTGGGACAACCGCGGCGCTCACGTGGTCATCGAGGGGTTCGAGATCGACGGCAGCGCGTTCCGGGGCGGCGCGCCGTGGCTGTTCGGCGTCTACACTACCGGCTCGTATTCGGTGGTCCGCAACATGAAGGTGCACGACATCGCCCGCGACCAGGCCGCCATGCAGGCCGCCAACAAGGGCAACCAGGGCGGTGCCGGCATCATGGGCGACAGCTACTACGGCGGTACCGGCATCATGGTGACGGGCAACACCGTCTACAACATCGGCCCGGCCGACGTGAGCAGCTACCTCGTCCACGGCATCTACATGGCGACCAGCGGGCAGGTGGTGAACAACCTCGTCTATCAGGTGGTCGGCGACGGCATCTCCACGTGGCACGACGCCACCAGCCTGAAGATCGTCAACAACACGGTGTTTCAGGCGCGCAGCGCCGGGATCCTGATCGGCGCCGGCGACCACTACAAGGCCAAGGCGCCGCACGACCACTCGCAGGTCGCCAACAACATCCTCTACGACAACACCAAGGGGATCGAGGAAAGCGGCGCCGTCGGCACCAACAACGCCTACACGCACAACCTCGTCTACGGCAACCGCACCGACTGGCGCCTGGGGCCGGGCAAGCCGGTCGCGACGGTGAGCGCCGACCCGAAATTCGTCAATTACGTCCGCACGGGCGGCGGCGACTACCGCCTCGCGCCGGGCTCGCCGGCCATCGACGCCGGCGTCGGTACCGAGGCTCCAGCCATCGACCTCGACGGCGTGTCCCGGCCGCAGAACAAAAGCGTGGACATCGGTGCCTATGAGCGCGCGGCGCCCGCGACGTCATCCCGAACCAACGCGGCCGGCCTGCCCTGAGCCGTACGGTATCTCCTGGAGGGAGCATGAACGATATCCGTCCGCTCATCGAAGACTGCTGCGGCTGGAACCGGCGGACCTGGGCCGATGCCGTGGCGTTCGCGGTGTCGGCCCTGCCGAAGGACCTGTCCGGCAAGAAAGTCCTGGAGATCGGCGCTGGCAAGTACTCCTGCCTCGCCCCGGCCTTCGCCGCCTTGGGGGCGGAGGTATCCTGCTCCTACTACGGGCAGTCGCGGCAGGCCATTGCGAACGGCCGGCTGCGCGAGGTGTCTAAAAAGTACGGAATCACGGGCATCGATCTGCTCGAACTGGACATCCACGACTTCACCGGCGTCTACGACGTCATCGTGCTGAAGTCGGTGCTGGGCGGCATCTGCCGCGGCGGCGACGGCGAGAAGATGCGCGCCGTGATCCGCGGTCTCATGGAGCATCTCAGCGACGACGGCGTCATCCTGACCTTCGACAACGGTCATGTCGGGCCGTTCGCCAAGCTCAACACCGTGTTCGGGGCCGGCAAGAACCGCTGGACTTATTTCCGGCAGGAGGATCTGCGCGACGCCCTGGCCGACTATGACCACGAGACCAGGGGCTTCGGGTTCCTGAACGTCGGCGCGGCGCGTTTCATGTTCCGCCGTGACCTTGAGGCGCTGGAGGCCGTGAACAACGCGATTCACGCCGTCGATACGGCGTTGCTCCGCCTGTTCGGCTTCCGGCAGCGTGCCGTTCACGCCTCGGTGATCCGCAAGAAGAACGCCGCCAAGGCGCCGTCGACGGCCGCCGTGGGGCGGGTGTCACCGGGCGCGCCGCTCCTGTCGGGAAACCTGTAGATCGATGAGGCCGGGCCGTCGGTCGTCCTCGGTGAGGAGATCGGTGACGGCTTGGCCGACGATGCGGTCGAGGTCGCGGACGAACTCCCCGTTCAGGTCGAACAGCCCGCGGAAGCGGTCGGACTCATAGCCGCCTTCCCGCACGGCGAGATCCGTCGGGACGTACAGGCACGGTCCGGCCAGATAGCCGGTCGCGATCCGCCCGCCGGCCAGCTGCGGCTGGAGGATCGGCCCCCATTCGCCGATCATCTCCCCGGTCATAGCGACCACGCTGCACCCCGGCCCGAGGTCCAGGCGCATCAGGTCCAGGCTGATGTCCGGTTTTCCGCTCGCCGGCTCGCTGACGAAGATCGGGGCGGAACGGGTGCCACGGTGGCTCGCCGCCGTCGTTCCGCCCACCGGACGGGTCGCCTGGACACAGGCCGTGGCGGTGGCGGCGAGCTTGCCGATCCAGGTGCGGTAGCTCTCCGGTGTGAACCAGGGGACGTAGGGGTTGAACGGCAGCGCGATCCGCAGGAACTCGTTCACCGAGCGGGGGATCGGGAAGGGGATGTCGGGGATTGCCGAGCCGGCCAAGCCGGGCAGGTAGATCACCGCGCAGTCGGTACCGAAGACCCGGCGCAGGTGGTCACGGACCAGCCCCGGGAAATCCGGCGAGACGTTGTCCGCCTGGGGATAACGGTTGGCATGGCAGGCGAAGGACCAGACGATGCCGCGGATCCTTTGCGCCTCGTCGCGCAGGACGATGCAGCGCAGCGTCTGGTCGATCACGCCGGCGCGATGGGGGGCGAGCGCGATCTCCCGGCCGAAGCGCAGGCGCCGTTCGCGGCGCAGGGCGGGATAGTCCAGCACCCAGGCGGGCTTGCGGCGGTTGACATTGTAGGGTGCATGCCGCTGGGCGTAGCCCGCCGATACCGGCGTGGCCGGCTCCTTGGCAAGCCGCCGCACGGCCTCGCCGATCCGGCGGACGACCAGCTCGCCGTACGCCGGGTCGCACGCGCCGAGCTGCGGGACCTCCGGGGCAAGGGACGGCGCGTTGTGCGTGTGAGTGGACACCAGGATCAGCCGGTCCGCGGTAATCCCCGCCGCCGCAGCGATCGCCGCACGGGTCTGCTCGCCGACGAACAGGGTGTCCAGGCTCGCCAGCACCACGCGGTTCCCGTCGCCGTCGAGGAAGCTTGCGATGTTGGCTTCGAGTGGCGCGTCCACCTGCGCGAAATTCCCCAGCCGGGCGGCGAAGCCGGCCAGCGGGGCAGGGCGGGTCGGCGTGATGTCGACCGTCAGGAAGCCGGCGCGCATCGGGAACCCTTCCTCGAGGAGCAGACCATCAGGGCGCCGGGTTGGCCGGGGCGAGACCGGCGCCGGGGTGCTCGCCGCGCGCCCTGATCCGCCAGATGGCCAGCGCGTTGAGGGCGAGCAGGGAGACGTTGGCGAAGGCGTTGGCCAGGGCCAGTGCGGTGATGCAGCCCAGCGCCGACAATCCCAGCCACCAGGACAGCCCGAGCGCGCTGGCGATCAGCGCCAGCCGTCCCGCCTCCCAGCCCGCCATCCAGTGGTTCAGGCCGTAAATGTGCAGGCTCTCCGTGCCGTGCGCGGCGAGGCCGACGAAGGTGGCGAGCACCAGGATGCCGGCGAACTGTCCGGCCTGCACCCAGGCCGGACCGAAGATCCAGGCGAACAGGTCGCCGCCGAACCACACCAGCACCAGCGCCGGTGTCATCGCGGCCAGCAGGCCGGCGTTGAGGATGAGGAACAGCAGCCATAGGCGCTTCGGATCCTCGCGTTGCAGCTTCGCCGCATTGCCCCAGAACACCTGGTTGACCGCCTGCCCGACGAACGCGGTCGGCTGCCACAGCACCCGCTGGGCCAGCGACCATTGGCCGGTCACGGCGAGGCCGTACAGCGTCGGCATGACGAGGCTCGGAACCTGGGCGCTCACCGCGCTGACCACGCTCGACGGGGTGGAGACCAGCGGGAAGCGGCGGTACTCCGCGGCGACGTCCAGCAACCGGCGCGGCTCGATGTTGCGGATGCCCTCCGCCAGCTCCGCACGGCAGTGCCAAGCGCCGCGCAGGAAGCCTAGAAGGTAGCCGCCGATGTAGCCGAGCAGCAGACTGGAGGCGTCGGGCCGCAGCAGGGCGAAGAGGATCTGGCAGCCGACGACGCCCACTAGCGTGACGAAACGCGCGCTGGCGACCGGGGCGTACGCGCGGTGTCGGACCAGCCAGCTCATGGCGATCTCGTGCAGCCCAGTGACCATGATGGCCGCCGTCAGCAGCCAGACGTCCATCGTCGTGACGGCGATCCAGTCCGCCAGCAGCGGCTGCACCAGCATTCCCAGCGCAGCGAACACCGGCGCCGAGGCGACGATCACCAGCAGGCACAGCACCAGCAGGTCGCGGGCGACGGCATCCTGCTGCGGCAGCGGCAGGGCCCAGTTGAAGCGCAGCGTGGCCCAGGGCAGCAGGATGTTGATGAGCGCGCCGAGGATGGCGAAATGCCCGAAGGACTCCGGGCCGTAGAGCCGCGTCAGCAGCGGCGCCGCCGCGAAGGCGAGGATCTGCCCCAGGCCCACCGCGCCGGAAATGCGCATCACGTCGCCGGTGATGCGCCCGATGAACGCCCCGTTGCGCCGGACGATGCCGAGCAGGCCGGTCGTCCCTTTCGCCGCCGTGTTCACCCGCTGCATCCTGCCCCCATCAGCCTGTCCGCACCACGGCAAGGTTCGGCAGCCCCGCGATGCGTGGCTTCCTTATCTTATTAAGTGCGTAGGTGCCGGCAGGATGCCACGCCGAAATCGGAAGGCGGAAGGGGCCAGGAGGGACTAATCCGACAGCGGATCCGGGGAGGGCGAGGTGGATACGGCCATTCGCACCCCCACCGCCTTCGTGCCGGGGCACCCCTTCTGTGCCGTCTCTTACGCCGACTTCTTATTCTTCTATCGATAAAAAACATAATAGCATCGCCGCATCACGCTATGGGAGGGAAAAGCGGATGACGGCATTTGCTTTGGTCGGCTGCGGACGCATCGCGAAGCGACACGCGGACCTCCTCGCCGGAGGGCAGATCAACGGCGCGACCCTGGCCGCCGTGGCGGAGATCGACGAGGCCCGCCGCGAATTGTTCGCCAAGGAATACGGCGTCCCCGCCTACGCCGACTATCGCACCATGATGGAGGAGATGGGCCACAAGATCGACGTGGTGAGCGTCCTGACCGAGAGCGGCAACCACGCCCGCCACGCCATCGACCTCGCCCGCTACGGCAAGCACATCATCGTCGAGAAGCCGATGGCGCTGACGCTGGCAGACGCCGAGGCGATGATCCGCGCCTGCGACGCTGCTGACGTGAAGCTGTTCGTCGTCAAGCAGAACCGCTTCAACCTCCCGGTCGTGCGGCTGCGCCAGGCCATCGAGCAGGGGCGCTTCGGCAAGATCGTCATGGGCACGGTGCGGGTGCGCTGGTGCCGCCCGCAATCCTATTACGACCAGGCGAAGTGGCGCGGCACCTGGGCGCTGGACGGCGGCGTCTTCGCCAACCAGGCGAGCCACCACGTGGACCTGCTGGAATGGCTGCTCGGTGAACCGGAATCCGTGTTCGCCAAGGCCCGCACCGCGCTGGTCAACATCGAGGCCGAGGACACCGGCGTCGCGCTGATCAAGTTCGCCAGCGGCGCGCTGGGTGTCGTCGAGGCGACCACGGCGACACGGCCGAAGGACCTGGAAGGCTCCATCTCCATCCTCGGGGAGCGCGGCACCGTGGAGATCGGCGGTTTCGCGGTCAACGAGATGAAGACCTGGAACTTCGTCGACCAGGGACCGGAGGATGAGGCCATCCTGCGCGAGTGCCGGGAGACCCCGCCGGACGTCTACGGCTTCGGCCACAAGCATTACCTGAACAACGTCGTCGACAGCCTCCACAACGGCGGCCGCGCCCTGGTGGACGGGCTGGAGGGCTACAAGTCGCTCTACCTGCTGTCGGCCATCTACGAATCCATCGCCACCAACCAGGAGGTCCGGATGCGCTTCCGACCCCAGGTCTCCCGCCTCGGAGTGTGCCCGGCATGACCGTCACCACCCTGCAGAAGATCCCCTTCGTCAATCTCGGCCGGCAGATCGAGCGGCTGCGCCCCGACCTCGTGGCGGCCTTCGAGGCGGTGCTCGACTCCCGCGGCTTCATCAAGGGGCCGCACGTGTCGGCCTTCGAGGCCGCCTTCGCCGAGGCCCTCGGCGGCCCGCACACCGTCGGCTGCGCCAACGGCACCGCCGCCGTGGCGCTGGCGCTCGAGGCCGCCGGCATCGGCCCCGGCGACGAGGTGATCGTTCCGTCGCACACCTTCATCGCCACCGCCGAGGCGGTCTGCCACGTCGGTGCCACCCCGGTGTTCTGCGACATCGATGGGGACACCTACACCCTCGACCCCGAGGACGTGGAACGCTGCCTGACGCCGCGCACCCGCGCCGTCATCCCGGTCCACATCTACGGCACGCCGGCGGACATGGACGCGGTGATGGCGCTGGCGGCGGCCCATAACCTCGTGGTGGTCGAAGATTGTGCCCAGGCGCACCTTGCCACCTACAAGGGGCGCATGGCCGGTACCATCGGCACCGCCGGCACCTTCAGTTTCTTCCCCGGCAAGAACCTGGGGGCGCTGGGCGACGCCGGGGCGGTGACGACGATGGATCCGGTGCTGGCGGAGCGCATCCGCAAGCTCGCCGACCACGGCCGCCTGTCGAAGTACGAGCACGACATCGTCGGCTACAACCAGCGCCTGGACGGCCTCCAGGCGGCGATGCTGTCGGTCAAGCTGCCGCACCTGCGGGCGTGGACCGAACGGCGCCAGGCGGTGGCGGCCTATTACGACAGCCGCCTGAAACCGGTAGGGATCAAGGTCATCACGCCGCCGCCGGGCGCGGTGTCGGTCTACCATCTCTACACCGTCGAAGTGGACGACCAGAAGAAGACAGCGGCGGCGCTGTCGGCGCTGGGCGTGGAGACGGGCGTGCACTACCCGTGCCCGCTGCACCTTCAGCCGGCCTTCCGCCATCTGCGCGGCGGCGCCCTGCCGAACGCCGAACGGGCGGCGGCGCGCGTCCTCAGCCTGCCGATCTGCGGCGAGATCACCGATGAGGAGGCCGAGTACGCCTGCGATCAGGTGCTGGCCGTTCTGCGCGGGTAGCGCGCTCGACGGCTTTCTGGCCTTCCCCCTTCGGGGGCTCAAATAAAACCGCGCTTGCCGCAGAGAGTGGGACGCACGGAAAGGGGCACGGAGAATGTTCTTTTCCGTGCCCCTTTCCGCGTCTGCGTGTTTTTGTTTTTCCCGCGAGCCGAACGGGCGGCGCCCCAACGCGGCCAGCGTAGAGGCGTTCCGGAGAGCCTGGGGTTACGACTTCTCCCGCACGGGCTGGGTCACGATGCCCAGGGCCGAGCGCCGGGACGCCCAATGGTGCCACGCTCCGCGCAGGAAGGGCATCGGGTCGTCCCAGGCCATGGTTGATTTGGCCTTGCACTGCCAGGCCCAGCGCGCCCAGGTCGACAGCGGCATCCCTGCCGCGCGGGCCGCTGCCAGATCGTTGGCGACGTTGCACCACTCCACGCCGGGGCGGGCGCGCCGCGCTGCCGGTCGGGGCAGGCCGAGCAGGTCGGCGTAGACCATGGCCGGCAGATTGACGCCGGCCAGCGCCCCCGGCAGGTGCCAGAGGTTGAAGCGCGGGTTGCCCTCCAGCAGGTGCAGCGTGCCGTCGGGACCGCGCTTGAAATCGAACTTGGCGACGCCGCGCAGATC
>JAEYOB010000444.1 GCA_023412175.1 Pseudomonadota bacterium
CACAGACGTGACGCTGGGCGGCCAGCGGCTCCAGGCGGCGCGCAGCGGCGACTACAGCCCGGACGACCCGGTCCGCTCGGGCTGGTTCATCGCCACGGCGCTGAAGGGCGGCGGCGACAAGCGGGGCTTCCGCTTCACCCCCGGCGTGGTGGACCCGAAATGGGCGCAACCCGGCGTGCGCGTGCAGGCGCTGGACCGCGAACGCCTCACCGACAACATCGCCGGCATCGAGCGCATCGACGCGGCGCGCCACACCCTGACGCTGGACGCCGACGCCCAGTACCCGCTGCGCGACGGCGCGACCTTCCGCCTGCTCGGCCACCCGGACTTTCTCCGGCATCCGGGGCACTTCGCCTGGCGCGCCAAGGACAAGCGTCTGCTGCTGCTGCCCCCGGACGCCGGGGCGTTCGCCGGGGAGCTGGCGGTGCTGGTGGCGCGGCTGGCGCCGCTGGTGCGGATCGCCGGGACCTCGGGGGTGACGCTGGACGGCCTGACGTTCGAGGACGTGCCCTACACCGGCCCGGCGGTGCGGATCGAGGGCGGCGGCCGGCATAGCATCCTCAATGGCCGCTTCGCCAACGTCGGCACGGCGCTGGAACTGGCCGGCAGCTCCGACAACGAGGTGCGCGGCAACCGCATGGAGCGGCTCGGCCGCACCGGCGTCGACGTGCGGCCGGGCAGCACCGGCAATCGCATCGTCGCCAACACGATGCGCCACCTCGGCGAGGTGGCGCTGTTCAGCGCCGGGGTGTTCCTGGCCGGCGCCAACCACACCGTCGTCAGCCACAACGACATCCGCCACGCCGCCCGCTACGGCATCTCGCTGAAGAACTGGAGCCCGGAGACCGTCAACACCGACAACATCGTCGAGTACAACCGCATCCGCGACATCGTGCGCGAGACCGCCGACGCCGGCGGCATCGAGACGCTGGGCCGCAGCGACGTCGATACCCGCACCGTCATCCGCTACAACGAGGTGCGCGGGACCGGCGGCATCGCCACCGACGCGGCCGGGCGCTGGCTGGAGCGCTACAAGGGCTTCGGCATCTATCTGGACGACCAGACCAACGGCGTCCTGGTGGAGGGCAACTTCCTGATGGACACCGGCTGGGCGGCGGTCTTCATCCACGGCGGTGACAACAACAGGGTGGAGAACAACATCGCCGTGCTGACCCGGCCGAACGACAAGTTCCTGCGCCTGGAATGGGTACCCAAGGCCGGCATCGCCGGCTTCCTGCGCGACAACGCCATCACGCAGAACCTCATCCACCTGCGCGCGCCGGTGAAGGACATCATTGAGAGCCACACCGGCGGCCAGCCGGTGCTGGAGGCCAACATCATCGACCGGCCCGGCAGCGGCACCCTGCGCGCCCCGGCCGCCGCCCGCACCCAGCAGGGGCCGCGGCTCGCCAACCCGTACTTCGTCGATCCGGCCAATGACGATTTCCGCCTGCGCCCGGACAGCAGGGCGCGCGAGCTGGGTATCGAGGACCTGCCCTGGTCGCGCATCGGGCCGGAGGGCTGGCCGGGGCGGTAGGCTCAGGCGGCAGGCTCAGGCCAGGGCGGGGATCACGGACAGCAGCAGCAGCCCGCCCATCGCCATGTTGAAGAGGCGAAGCCGGCGGCCGGAGCCGAGCCAGCGGCCGATCAGCGTCCCGAAGACGGTCCAGGTCATGGTGGAAGGCAGGCCGACCAGCAGGAACACCAGCGCGATCAGCAACACGTCGCGCACGATGTTCCCGCCGGTCGAGGTGAAGGTGGAGATGGCCCCCACCGCCATGACCCAGCCCTTGGGGTTCACCCATTGGAACGCCGCCGCCCGCCAGAAGCCGAGGGGAGAGCCGGCGGCTTCCGCCCCGCCGCCGCGCCCGGAGATGGCGACCAGCCACGCCAAATAGCACAGGTACGCCGCCCCCGCGTATTTCAGGACCGCATGGATCGCCGGCACGGCCGCCAGTAACGTACCCAGGCCAAGGCCCACGGCGGCGACCATCGCGGGGAATCCCAGAACCACGCCCAGGATGTGCGGGACCGTCCGGCGGAACCCGAAGGTGGCGCCCGAGGCCGTCAGCATGATGTTGTTCGGTCCCGGCGTGAACGAGGCGCTGGCGGCGAAGAGGACGAGGGCGGCGAGGAGTTCGGTCATGGTGCGCTGCGGGTGCCGGGGGGAATGCCGGGCCGAAGCGTAAGGTTGAGAAACCGGCCGGGTCAAACCCGCAAATGTCACGGAGACAATTGCCTCCGGCCGGCGGGAGCGTTCCTGCGCCCCGCCCCGGTCCGTGATGCCGCGGTCCGCAATTCACCGCCGCCCTGTTTGTGGAAGCTTTACACTTTGCGGTTACAAGGCTCTCCGAAGTGCCGTTCATCAGGAGAGCCCGAGCTTGCCGGAAACCACCTCTTCCATTGTGGCCCTGCCGGGCATCACGCTCGTCTGCGCCGATTGCGCGCAGCCGGAGGCGGCGCTGCTGGCGCTGTCCATCTGCATGGCCGGGTGCCGGTTCGAACGCGTGCTGTTCTTCACCGACGCTGCCGTCGAGGCGCCGCCGGGAATCGAGGTGATCTCCATCCCGCGGCTGTCGAGCCGGGAGGATTATTCGCGCTTCATGCTGAAGGAACTGGTGCCGCATGTCGGCACCGACCATGCGCTGGTCGTGCAGTGGGACGGCTACGTCGTGCATCCCCAGGCGTGGCGCGACCTGTTCCGGGAATACGACTACATCGGTGCGGTCTGGCATTGGCACGACGACCCATACCGGGTTGGCAACGGTGGCTTCTCGCTGCGCTCGCGCCGGCTGCTGCTGGCCCTGCAGGACGAGCGCATCGCCGTCGGCACCCTGCCCGAGGACGTCGTCATCTGCCGCAAGAACCGGGCGCTGCTGGAACGCGACCATGGCATCGTCTTCGCGTCGGAGCCGGTTGCCCGCCTCTTCTCGTACGAACGCGAGGAGGTGGCGCAGCCGACGTTCGGCTTCCACGGCGTGTTCAACGTGCACCACCACGCCGACGACGGGCAGTGGACGGCGCTGATCGACGCGCTTCCGGCGGATATGCTGGCCAGCGAGGACGGGCTGCGGATGCTCGCCGCCGCGATGGCCGGCAAGCGCATGCCACCGGCCCGCGCGTGGGGCCGGCG